>DASQOS010000067.1:0-6869 GCA_035644375.1 Rhizobacter sp. | reverse complement strand
GTTCGGCGCGCTTGCGCTCGGTGATGTTCTGCGTGATGCCGGCAACCCGGTAGGCGCGCCCGTCGGGGTCCAGGATGGGAAACGTGCGCTCCGACAGCCAGCGTTCGCCGTGGTGGCCGAGCGTGCGGTATTCCTCTTCGTAGCCCTGGCCGTCCACGAAGCCGGCAAAACGTTGCTGCATGCGTTCGCGGTCGTCGGCATGCATTTCCGAAAACCAGTGCTGCGGCTCGGCGCGCAAGGCCTGCGGATCGCGCTTCCAGAGCATCTGGTACGCGGGGCTCACGTACAAGAAATTCAGCGGCTCGGTGGCCAGCACCCAGAACACGTCGGTGATGCCTTCGGCCAGCTGGCGGAAACGCTCTTCGCTTTCGCTCAGCGCGTTCTCGGCGCGGCGTTGGCCTTCTTCGGCGTGCTTCAGGCGCAGCAGGGCTTTGACGTTGGCGACCAATTCCTCGGGGTCGATGGGGTCCACCAGATAGCTGTCGGCGCCGGCTTCGAGCGCCTGCACGCGGCGCGCGCTGTCGACCAGCGAAGCCGAGGTCTGCAACACCAGGATCGTTCGCGTGGCGGGATCGTTCTTGAGCCGCCGGCACACCTCCAGCCCATTGGTGTCGGGCAGCTTCAGGTCCAGCAGGATCAGGTCGGGCTGCACCGACCTGGCCTTGTCGAGCGCCTCCTGGCCGGAGCGCGCTTCGACGACCTCGTAGCCGGCCAGTGTGAGGATGCGGCTCTTCACGTAGCGTGCGCCGTCGCCATCGTCGACGTTCAGCAGGCGGGCATGGCGCCAAGGGGTGTCGGTGTGGTTCACGTGGGCTCTCGCATGTCAGGCGATGGGTCGGTGTCTCCCAGTCGGCTGGCCTGCGTCGTCACACCCATGTACGTCCCCATTTGGTGGTCAATGACGGCCCCGTTGCGACAACCGCGGAGACGCAGTCGCAGGATTCACGCCAATGGATCCTCCGCTCCGTTTCAGCCTCCACGGCACAACCAGACGACTTTCCAACACACCGAAGAACGGCGACGCAGAGGTGATCTTTGCGTCGCCTTTGCAGCAGGGGCTGGCCCGCGAACTGCGGTCAAATTTTCCTTATGCGGAAATTAATTCCGACTCAGGTCTTGGTGTGTGCGGTGTCGCGCAGCCGCTTGATTTGATCGTGATTGGCCTGCACGCCCAGTTGCTGGCGCGCGATCAAGGCCTTCAGCGGCTCGGGCAGCCCGCCATGGCGCAGGGCGGCCCGGTAGCGCGCCAGTGCGGCATCTTCTCCACGCTCGCATTCGTCGAGCATGGCCTGGTCGCTGAACCCCACCAACGAACCGCGCACCGCGACCCAGCCGCGGTGCAAGGCACCGCTGGTCGACCCTTCGAGTTCGGGTTCGCCGCCATAACGAACCACTTCGGTCTGCAGCTCCTGGGCGGCACGCCGGCAGTCGGCGGTGCGCTGAGTGAACAACTGCTTCAATCGATCGGACGAGACATGGTTCGCACAGGCGGTGAAACCGTATTCCCCGTCTTTGCAGGTCTCGATCAGGTCGTTCAAGGTGTCGACGATGTCGTCTTCGCTCATGATGATTCCTTTCAATGAACAGCGCATGGCACCGGTAGAACCAGATGGCGCCGCGTCGCCAAGCCGCCATCTGCGCCCACCTCTTGGCCGGGGCACATGGCATGCCCGGCATGCGCCACGCAGCCTCTGCTTCAAGGCAGGCCGCAAGCATTGCGGTAAACGTTACCGTCAACGCGGGATGCGGCAAAAAGGACGCAGCTCCCAGCAGGGACGAAGCCGCCTTCACCCGCAGGCTCGCCAGGGTCTTGGCACACGTGTTGCTCTCTTTTGCCCATCGAGTCGGCATGCAGCCGGCCGCCGCGCAAGATTCCAATGGCATCTCAAGCCCTCAGGCTCGATCACAGGCAACACCCGACACTGACACCCCGACTTCAGCATGCGGTGCGTTTGCTGCAGCTTTCCTCGCTCGACTTCGCGCAAGAAGTTCAGGCGGCCATGGGCAAGAACCCGTTTCTCGAAGTCGACGATGCCGAAAGCGATGGCGGCAACGCAGGCAGCGCAAGTTTGAACGCCGACACCTTGACCTTGAGCTCGCCCGAATCGAAGCAGGTGAGTTCAAGCTCGCCGCTGGACAGCGATGTGAGCGAGCCCACGGGCTCCGATGCATCCGGTGACGCCGACGGCTGGCAGCCCTCGTTCAACGGCGTGAGCCGAAAGAGCGGCGACTCGAACCTCAGCGCGCTTGACCTGGTGTCTGCCGACGTCGGCCTGCGTGAGTATCTGCACGGTCAGATCAACCTGCTGCCCTTGTCTGCACGCGACCACGTGCTGGCCTGTGCGCTGATCGAATCGCTCGACGACGACGGCTATTTGCGGATCTCGCTCGATGAACTCGCCGCGTTGAATGGCCTTCAGCCCGCGGTCGATCTGTGCGAGATCAGCACCGCGCTGAAGCTCGTGCAGTCGCTGGAGCCGTGCGGTGTGGGCGCGCGCAGCGTCAGCGAATGCCTGTTGCTGCAGCTGTCTGAAATCGACGCCACCGACGAGCGCGAACTGGCGCGCCGCATCATCGAAGAGCAACTCGATCGGCTGGCGCAGCGCGATCTCGCGGGTCTGGCCAGGGCACTGCGCGCCGAACCGGCGCTGGTGAGTCGCGTCTGTGAACACATCCGTCATTTCGACCCCAGGCCGGGCTGGCGATTCGGGGCCTCCGAGGTTCAGTTCGTCACGCCCGACGTGATCGTCAAGAAAGTTCGCGGCGCATGGATCGCCACGCTGAACCAGGCCGTGGTCCCGCAGATCAAGTTGAACCAAATCTATGCCCAGATGTTTGCGCAGCACCGCGAAGCGCAGCACGCCGAACTGGCCGCTCATTTGCAGGAGGCGCGCTGGACCGTGCGCAATGTGAAGCAACGCTTCTCGACCATCCTGACGGTGACGCAGGCGATCTTGAAACGCCAGCATCACTTTCTGGAATTCGGTCCGCTCGCGATGAAGCCGCTCGCGTTGAAGGAGATCGCTGACGAAGTCGGCCTGCACGAGTCCACCGTCTCTCGCGTCACCAACAACAAGTACGTGGCCACGCCGCTGGGCGTGTTCGAGCTCAAGTATTTTTTCTCGCGCGCGATGTCGACCGCCAGCGGCGGCAGCTGCTCATCCACCGCGATCCGCGGGGTCATCAAGGACATGATCGAAAGCGAAAGCGCCGGACTGCCGCTGTCCGACGCCGAGATCGCGCGGCGCCTGGTGCGCCAGGGCCTGACGGTGGCCCGGCGCACGGTCACCAAGTACCGACAACTCATGAAGGTGGCGCCGGTAGAACGCCGCCGCAGGCTGGCTTGAAGCGTGAGATTCGGGGCATACCCCTGTTGATCTCAGGCACGCAGATTGCCGTGAACGCCTGAGTTAGTGCTGACACAACCGTCTCAAGCTGAGGCCCCACGAAGTGAAAGATGCCTTGATCCGCAACGACAGCACACGCCTTGCGCCGCTTTATCGCTTGCTTTTCGAGCGTCATCCGCACGCCGCACTCGTGCTCGACGCCAGCGGCGAGGTCCAGGCCGCCAACCGCGCAGCGCAATGGCTGGCGCGCTCGGGAAACATTCCCCCGTTGGCCGAGTTGATCGGCGCCGCGGCGCTGGCCGAAGTGCGCCGCGCGCTGGCCGAATCCGTCGAATGGTCGGGGCCGCTGCTGCTGAGCGCGAAAGACGGCTCGCAGCGCGAGGTGAACGCGCAGCTCTTGCCCGCGCCGGCCACGGGCGGCGAGCCGCCGCGTTTTCTTTGCCTTCTTGAAGACCGCCCGAAGCGGCGCACCGGCACGCCCGCGCCCGAAGCGGCCGAAACCGATGCAAACAAGGTGCAGCGCTACCGCGAGAGCGCCACGGCCGCGCCGGTCATGATCTGGATGACCAATGCCAGCGGCCTGTGCGACTGGTTCAACCCCCCCTGGCTGAGCTACACGGGCCGCAGCCTGGAAGAACTGCTGGGCAACCAGTGGCTGGCGGCGATTCATCCTGAAGACCGCGAGCGCTGTGTCGGCATCTACGACACGAGCTTCCAGGCGCATCAGCCGTTCTCGCTGGACATCCGCCTGTTGGGTCAGGATGGCCACTACCGCTGGTTCCTGGACAACGGCGCACCTCACTTTGGCGCGGACGGCAGCTACCAGGGCTACATCGGCAGCTGCGTCGACATTCACGAACGCAAAGAACTCGAAGAGCGGCTGGCCGGACACACCCAGACCTTGCGGCTGGCCGATCGGCGGCAAAACGAGTTCATCGCGATGCTCTCGCACGAGCTGCGCAACCCGCTGGCGCCGATCGCCAACGCGGCCAGCGTGCTGCGCACCCTGGAGGGCGGCGACAAGACGCTGAGGCGACTGCGCGAAATCATCGAGCGCCAGGTTGCACGCCTGCGCCGCGTGGTCGACGACCTGGTGGACGTGACACGGGTGATGCAAGGACAAATCACCTTGACGCGCGAGACGCTCGACGTGGCCGACGTGATTCGCTCGGCGGTCGAAACCGTTCAGCCCACGCTGAGCGCCACGGGGCACACACTGGAAATCAGCCTGCCCCCCGAGCTGTCGTGTGTGCAGGGCGATTCGGTGCGTCTGGCACAGGCGCTGTCCAACATCATCCTGAACGCCGCCAAATTCACACCCGACCCGAGCCCCATCCTGATCTCGGCGCGCACCGACAACGGCGTGCTGAACATCCACGTCAAAGATGCCGGGCAAGGCATCGCCCCCGAGTTCCTGCCGCATGTCTTCGATCTGTTTGCCCAGCAGGACCAGACGCTGGCGCGCTCTTATGGCGGGCTCGGCCTGGGGCTGACGCTGTCCAAGCGCATTGCGCAATTGCACGGCGGCGACGTGAAGGGCTTCAGCGAAGGCCCGGGCCGGGGTGCGGAGTTCGTCGTGTCGCTGCCGTTGGCCAAGCAAGCTGTCTTGCCCGAAGAGGCGCCGCTGAAGAACCCGTGTGAAAGCGGCGAATCCTATCGGGTGCTGATTATCGAAGACAACGCCGACACACGCTACCTGCTGCGCCTGCAGATGGAGTTGTGGGGCAACGAGGTGATGACCGCAGCCGACGCCAGCGCCAGCCTGCGCATCACCGACAACTTCAAGCCGCAGATCGTGCTGTGCGACCTGGGCTTGCCGGGGCTGGACGGCTTCCAGCTCATCAAGCCGCTGCGAGCCAAACTGGCCGGGCACCGGACGCTGTTTGCGGCACTCACCGGACACGGCCGCGATGAAGACGAGTCACGCGCACTCGCCGCCGGGTTCGACGCCTTTCTCAGCAAACCGTTGCGGCCGGACAGCCTGACCCAACTGTTCCAGTCCTACGCATTGCGCACGGCGTGACCGACAGGCAACCCGGTCATTCCTTGTCGTCCAGTGCCACGGCGGCGCTGACGTCGTTTTCCGCCACGACCGAGTATTCCTTCAGCCGGTTGTAGAGCGTCTTCAGGCTGATGCCCAGCGTCGCGGCCGTCTTCTCCTTGTGACGGCCCATGTATTCGAGGGTCGCCAGCGTCACCTGGCGTTCGATGTCGGCCAGCGGCGTGCCCACGCGCACCGTGATGACCGGTGCGCCGGTCATCACCGGCAGCGGTGAATCGGCGGTGGGCAGGCACTCGTCGACGATGGTCGAATCGGTGGCCATCACGAATGCGCGGTAGACGATGTTGCGCAACTCGCGCACATTGCCGCTCCAGCGGTGCGCCGACAGGCGCGCCAATGCGTCGGCCGAAAAGCGCTTGGTCGTGCCTTCGCGGCGCGAAATCTGGTCCAGAAAATGTTCGGCAATCAGCGGCACGTCTTCGGCGCGTTCGCGCAATGGCGGCAGGTGAATCGGGAACACGTTCAAGCGGTAGAACAGGTCTTCGCGCAGCTTGTTGGCGCCGACCGCCTGCATCGGGCTTCGGTTGGTGGCCGCCAGCATGCGCACGTCGGTCTCCTGGACCTGGGTCGACCCGACCCGCATGAAGGTGCCGCTCTCCAACACACGCAGCAGCTTGACCTGCAGGTCCAGCGGCATCTCGGTGATCTCGTCCAGAAACAGCGTGCCGCCACTGGCGCGCTCGAAAAACCCCTGGTGCTGACGATCCGCGCCGGTGAAGCTGCCTTTTTCGTGGCCGAAGATTTCGCTTTCGATCAGGTGCGGCGAGATCGCGCCGCAGTTCACCGCCAGAAATGGTTTGCCGCGACGGCGACTCAGGTCGTGCACCGTGCGAGCCACCACTTCTTTGCCGGTACCGCTCTCGCCGGTGATGAACACCGTGACCGAGGTCGCCGCCACGCGCACGACCTGGTCGTACACACGCCGCATCGGAGCCGATCGGCCCCACAGCTGGCCGAAGTGGCCGTCACGCTCAAGGCTGACATGCAGATCGTTGGCCTCGGCCTTCAGGGCCGACGGTCTGGTGACGCGCGACAACACGCCCTGCAGCTGTTTCAGGCTGACCGGTTTGACCAGGTAGTCCGCCGCTCCCAAGCGCAACGCCTGGATCGAGGTGTCCAGGCTGGCGTGGCCGGTGATTAGCACCACCTCGGTGTTGGGCAGCGCTTTCGCATCCTGAAAAAACTCCATGCCGTTGCCATCGGGCAGCATCAGATCGAGCAGCACGACGTCCGGCTCTTGCAAGGACATCTGGCAACGTGCATCGCGCAGCGAGCCGGCGGTGGCAACGGTAAATCCTTCGGTCGCGATGAGCATGGCCATGGTTTCGGCCGAATCGGACTCATCGTCAACGATCAGTGCATGTGGCATAAATGATTTTCTCCTGCGAGGGTGTGCGAGGGGTGCTGGTAGACCAAGCCAAACCAAGCCCTCTGTGCGTGGGGGAGTTGTGCGAGGCGAC
>DASQOS010000066.1:0-4615 GCA_035644375.1 Rhizobacter sp. | reverse complement strand
CGACGGTTTTGCCTGGGCCGCGCAGGCCACGATGTTCTTGTTGCTCGGCCTGCTGGTCTCGCCGCACCAGTTGCTGGTGACGCTGTGGCCGACGCTGGCGGTGGCCGGCATGTTGATGTTCGTGGCGCGCCCGCTGGCGGTGTGGCTGTGTCTGCTGCCGCTGCGTTTTTCGCACCGCCAGAGTTTGTTCATCGGCTGGGTCGGCTTGCGCGGGGCGGTGCCGATCGTGCTGGCCTTGTTCCCGCTGCTGGCGGAGCTGCCCGACAGCTACCGCTTCTTCAACGTTGCATTTGCCGTCGTGCTGGCATCGCTGCTGTTCCAAGGCGTCACGCTGTCGACCGTGGCCAAGCGCTTGGGCGTGGTGGAACCGCCGGACGAACCGCCGCCCGGCATGCGTGCGGTGCTGGGCCGGTTGACCTTGGATGCCGGCTTGTCGCTGCAGGACGTGTTCGGTTTCTTCCAGCTGCCGCTGCCGGACAACGCCGGGCCGACGCTGGCCGACTGGATGACCGATACGCTGGCGCGTGGCCACGAGGTCGGCGACGGTGTGGAATGGAAGGGTGCGCACTTTGCCGTGAGCCAGATGCAGGACGGCCGCATCTCGCGCGTCGGTGTGGCGCTGCTGCCGCACAAACCGGAACAAAAGGGCGGTGTGGGCCCGACCCACAGCCCGACAGGCTCCTAGGGCTTGCGAACAGCGTCACCGAAACAAAACTTTTCAGGCCCGGGGCCTTCGGGCGCTGAGATCTGATGCGATAGTGGCCCCGGTCGACCCGTCCATCCAACCCGAAGCGCCTCTCATTCATGAACCTGCCCCTATCGATCCGTTTTCTTCTGGCTGCTGCCGGCTTGGTGCTCGCGGCGTCGGGCGCAACGGCCCAGTCGTTCGACTCGGTCACTTTGCAGGGCGACCCAGAAAGCAGCGGTTCGGGCCGGGTCGGCGGCGTCTTGATCTCGGCACCGCGCTACCTCGGCTCGGACGAGCAGCGCACGCTGCTGCTGCCGTTCATCGACTACCGCTGGAAGAACGGGTTCTTTGCGGGCCTGGGCAACGGCATCGGTTACAAGTTCCCTTCGTCGCCGCAGCTTCAGTACGGCGTGCGCCTGTCGGTCGACTTCGGCCGCAAGGAAAAGCGCTCGCCGCTGCTGACCGGCATGGGCGACATCGATGCATCCCCGGAAGCCGGCGCCTTCTTTAACTACCTGCTCACGCACGAGTGGTCGCTGAAATCGTCGCTGCGCTACGGCGCGGGCAACGACCACGACGGCCTGTTGTTCGATCTGGGCCTGCACTACGCCACGCAGCTGGCGCCGCAGTGGCGCCTCGGGCTGGGGGTGGCTGCCACCTGCGCCAACGCCAGCTACATGCAGGACTACTTCGGCGTCACGCCGGCACAGAGCGCGGCCACCGGGTATGCCGTGTCGAACGTCGGTGCCGGGGTGCGCGATGTGCGCGGCAGCGTGACGCTGATGCACTTCATCAACCGCAACTGGATCGCCAGCGCCGTACTGACGGTGGCGTCGCTGCAAGGCGACGCCAAGAACAGCGTGATCGTGCGCGAGCGCACGCCGGTGACGGGCGTGCTGGGGCTGAGCTACGGCTTTTGAGCTACACAACCAGCCGACCTGTTTGAAACGCCGTTACAGCACCGCACAGGCGACCGCCACGACGAGCAGTGCGGCCGGGTAGCCGTACTTCCACTCAGCTCGGGCATGACGTCGAAGTTCATGCCCCACACGCCGATGAAGGCGGTGGCCAGCGCGAAGATGCCGGCCCACGCAGCCAGCTGTTGGTGGTTTCGGCCTCTTCGATCGTCACCCACAGGCGCTCCACGTTGGCCCGCCCGGCGCCGGGGTCGAAGATGTGGGTCTCGATCTCGTCGAGTTCGGAGGCCAGCGCATCGACGGCCGGAAAGTAGCTGTCGACCACCGCGTCCATCAGCGCGTCCATCACGAAGCCCGAGCCGTGGTGCAGCCGTTGTGGCTGGCAGAGGTGGCGTCGCGCAACGCGACTCAGACGAAGCAGTCCGGGCCTTTCAGGTAGTCGCTGATCGATGCAACATCGATGTCGGCGATTTTTTTGCCTTCTTGGTAGGCGATACCGTGGATCAGCGTGGGGCCCCTCCGGCCAGACGGATATTGACACGCCTCGCCGCGGCGCCGAAGTGCCCAACCATCCCGTTTTGAAGATTGTGCAGACATTGGCAAGGAGGGTGTTGACCTGAACGCGAGGTGGACTCCAAGACAGTGGCGCGCGACTCCTGAAGGACGCGACCGGCGTCAGCATCGAGAACCTCGATGCACAGGCTAAACTGGTGGCTCATTTGCACCGGAGTGCACCATGACCACCTTGCTGGAAACCGTCGAAGCCGCTGCCCTGCAGCTTTCCCCGGAAGAGCGTGCCGAATTGATCGAGCGTCTGATCGACACCGTGTTGCCGGCGCCGCCGCTGCACCCGGCGTGGGAGGCAGAAATTGCGCGCCGTGTGGCTGACATGGAGGCCGGGACCACAGAATCCATCCCCGCCGAGAAGGTGTTCGCTGAGTTGCGCAGAATGATCGAGGCGCACGAGCCCAACGCGTGAACCACTGCTTCAGTCCGGCAGCGCGACGCGAACTGCTGGAGGCCGGGCAGCGGCACCTGACCGACGGCGGCCAAGTGATCGCCGAGCAGTTTGAAGGTGAAGGGGCCATCCAGCGTGCGCTGCAACTCTTGGAATTCATGCCGCAGCTTGGTAAACCCAGCTACCCGGGCGTCCGAACATGGGCCCTGTACCGTGTGGCCGGCGAGGTGATCACTGTGGTTGCGGTGGCGCATCCGAGCAGGGAACCGGGATATTGGGCGGGTCGGTAGAGGAGGGCATGCTATCGGCACCGCCTGCGTGCGGCAACGTCAATATGCAGGCCGGGAAAACGCGCACTACTTGCGCATCAAGGTGCTCTTGCCGAACAGGCTTTCGATCAGGTCGACCGCCACTTCGGCGGTGCGGTTGCGCACGTCGAGCGCGGGGTTGAGCTCCATCACGTCGAGCGAGGCCATGCGGCCGGTGTCGGCGATCATTTCCATGCACAGCTGTGCCTCGCGGTAGGTCGGTCCGCCGCGCACCGTGGTGCCCACGCCGGGCGCGACATCGGGGTCGAGGAAATCGACGTCGAAGCTGACGTGCAGGTGCGTGTTGACGTCCAGCGTGGCCAGCGCCAGCTCCATCGCGTGGCGCATGCCCATCTCGTCGATGTAGCGCATGTCGAAGACCTCGATTTCCATCTCGTGCACGAAGCGTTTCTCTCCGGCGTCGACGCTGCGAATGCCGATCTGCCGCACCCACTTCGGGTTGATGGCCGGCACGTGGCCGCCGATCTCGACCAGCTCTTTCGGGCCGTGGCCGCACAGGCACGCGACCGGCATGCCGTGGGTGTTGCCGCTCGGCGTCAATGTGTTGGTGTTGAAGTCGGCATGCGCGTCGAGCCACAGCACGCGCAGCTTGCGCTGGGTCTCGCGGCAATGGCGCGCCACCGCGCTGATGGAGCCGATGCCCAGGCAGTGGTCGCCGCCCAGCAAGATGGGCAGCCGACCGAGCGTCAGTTCGGCATGCACGGCGTGGTGCACGGTCTGGTTCCATGCCACCACCTCGGGCAGATGGCGGTGGCCATCGACCGGCGGCAGCCACGGGTTGGCCGGGCCGCTCAAGTTGCCGCGGTCGATCACCTCGAAGCCGTGGCCTTCGAGCACCGGCACGATGTTGGCCACGCGCAGCGCCTCGGGCCCCATGCTGGAGCCGCGGGTGCCGGCGCCGATGTCCGTGGGGGCGCCGATGACGCTGAGGGCGGGCTTCATGCGGTTCAGAGGTCCGTGGTGAAGGAATCCTTGTCGTGCTCGGCCAGACCGAAGCCGTATTCGGCGTCGAGAACGGCCCACGCTTCTTCGGCGGTTTCGACGAAGTGAAACAGCTGCAGGTCGAGCGCGCTGATCATGCCGGTCTCGACCAGCAGGTCGAAGTTGATCAGCTTGGTCCAGAACTCGCGCCCGAACAGCAGCACCGGACGGCGCCGGCACTTGCCGGTCTGGATCAGCGTCAACGCTTCGAACATTTCATCGAGTGTGCCGAAGCCGCCCGGGAAACACACCAGCCCGATGGAACGCATCAGGAAATGCATCTTGCGCAGGCCGAAGTAGTGGAACTGGAAGCACAGCTCGGGGGTGATGTACGGGTTGGGTGCTTGCTCGTGCGGCAGCACGATGTTCAGGCCGATGCTTTTGCCGCCGACTTCATGCGCGCCGCGGTTGCCGGCTTCCATGATGCCGGGGCCACCGCCGGTGACCACGTAGACCGGCGTGGTGAGCCGGCGTGATTTCTCGGTGACGATGGAGGCGAAGCGCTGCGCTTCGGCGTAATAGCGCGACATCGTCAAGTGGGTCTTGGCCAGGCGCAACGCGGTGTCGTTGCCGGCCGATTCGGCATCGGACACGAGACGCTGAGCGACGTCGGGCGGCACGATGCGCGCGCTGCCGAAAATGACGATGGTCGATTCGATGCCGAGTTCGCTTTGCACCATTTCAGGCTTGAGCAACTCGAGCTGCATGCGCACCGGGCGCAACTCTTCGCGCAACAGAAAGT
>DASQOS010000065.1:0-3883 GCA_035644375.1 Rhizobacter sp. | reverse complement strand
GCCGGTCTGTGCCGTCGTCAGGTTCGCCATCTCGACGACATCGTCCTCGGCCAGCTCTTCCGCCAATCGGGTGTCGGCAGGGAGCTGCATCGTCTCTTTGCCGGTCATGATCTGTCCTTAGCATAAAACGGCCCCCGACGCGAAACCGCGGCGGGTGTTGGCCCCTGGGGTGAAGGGGAAGATTGCAAAACCGCCGCCACGCTTCGGATATTCGAAACCTCCGAAGAGGACGGTGCCACGGCCTCGGGCGGCTTATGACGGGTCGGTCCGCCGGTTCGCCGACCCGCGCCCATGGAGCGAAGAGCGCATCGTGGCGACCGGACAGGTGGAGCGGTTTCGATCGGATGGTATCGGTCCCAGCGGCCCCCTCACCCTTCCCTCTCCCCCCTGAGGTTGCGCGATTGGGAGCACGGCCGCGGCCAGACCGATCCTGCCTTGCAGGCGTTGCTGCGGGTTCTCGACAAGCTCCCCGAGCCTGCGCTGCGCGCCCTCGACGAACCGCCGCGACAGGCGGGGTGATGGTACGACTCCGCGACGTCTGGGAGCACGCCTATTACCTCGATTACCAAGAACCGCCGTCCGGATTACGTCAACGCCTGGCTCGACAAGCTCTTAAGTTGGGACTTCGCCTCGCGACAGCCCGCCTGACCCCACCGCCGATGACCACGCCTTGGCTTGTGTATTTCGCATAGCAATCCATTTCATAATTGATATTACCATGCGATATAGGCGCACGCCCGTCCTCGGCAAGGGGGACAGCCGCGTGAGACGCTTACAGGACGAGTAGGGCCGGCATGGACATTGACGCCCTAAGGGGCGTTTTGCAGCGCCACGGCGCGAGCTTCGTGCTTGAAGATTTCGAGGCGGCCGAGGCGACGGGCGGCCATCACGAAGGCTTCCTCGATTGCGTGAGGTTCAAGCTGTCGAGACGCACCGATCTGTCCGACGCGGCGCGCGACGAGGTATTCGACTGCGCCCACGAGCGCGGCCAGTTTCTGACCGCGAGGCTCGTCTCCTTGAACGATGTGGGCGAAGTGCGTGGCAAGTATTCGCGGCGTAAAGTCGCCTCTCGTTTGAAGGATAAACCCGCCTCTCCATGCTACTAACACTCATTTGTGAACGGAGGTACTTTAAGATTACCTAAAATTATTCTAGATAATACCTAATTATGCGTCTTTCCCGATAGACGGGACGACGATGCGGACACAAGGTGTAGGAATCTCATGGATGCTGCCAAAAAGCCTCGAGACGGACTCGGCGCCGAAATCAACACCCAACTCAGCCCAGCTGCGGCCAGCACAACAGACCGTCGCTGCGTAAATCGACCGTGACTTCGCACCCGGTTTCCAGGCCGTGCTTTCGCACCAGATTGCTCTGCGCGGCCAGCCACAACCGCTCGGTGCCACACCGCAGCGCCACCTGAAAGTACGCTCCCAGATTGAGCCGCGCTTCCACTCGGCCGGCAACCGGATTATCAACGTGATGCGGTTCGGGTTCCAACGATGGCAGCCGTACCGCCGCGGGGGCGA
This sequence comes from Rhizobacter sp., assembly GCA_035644375.1. GTDB lineage: Bacteria > Pseudomonadota > Gammaproteobacteria > Burkholderiales > Burkholderiaceae_C > Rhizobacter. Next base: position 2,354 of record DASQOS010000065.1, on the reverse strand, counting down.
TCATCCACTGCACCAACTGACCCGCTGCCAGCTCGGACTGCTGCGGCAGGCGCAAGATGGTGCCGTTGGCTGCCTCCCACCGCAGCAGGGTTACGCCTGTACTGGTTTCATGTCCGGCGACGCGGGCGGTGAACAAATTGCGATGCCCAAGCAGCCGCGCCACCGCCGCGCTGCCGGGCCGCGCCAGCACCTCAGCGGGGGAGCCCTGCTGCACGATGTGTCGGCTGCTCATCACCGCCACGCGGTCGGCTAGTGCGGCAAGATGCGGATCGTGACTGACCGCAAGGGCGGGCAATCCGAACTCATGGATCTCGGAAATCAGCTCGGCCATCACTTCATCGCGCGTGCCGGCGTCGAGCGCCGAGCTTGGCTCATCCAGCAACAGCAGCTGTGGCTTGCGGGCCAATGCTCGCGCCAGTGCGACCCGCTGCTGCTGCCCACCGGAGAGCGCTGCTGGATACTGTTCGGCTACGTCCACCAGCTGTAGCCGCAGCAACAGTTCCAGCGCCTGCGCGCGTCGCTGCGGACCGCGCGGTAGCGCAAACGCCACGTTTTCCCAGGCGCGCAGATGTGGAAACAGCGCATAGCCTTGGGGCAAATAACCCACAGCACGATGCTGCGGCAGCAAGCCGCCAAAGGGTTCGCCTTCGGCGGGCAACAAGCCGGCGAGGGCGCGGAACAGCGTGGTCTTGCCTTCGCCGCTTTGCCCGAGCAGTATCGTAAAGCCCGCGACCTCGAAGTTGACCCGCAGTCGCACCGGATAGTCGATGCGGTAATCGATGCGCATGGTCTCAGAACAAGCGCTGGCGTCGCGAAGCCAAACCAAGCATCCAAACCAAGCATCAAGGGCAGCGGCATCGCCACCAGAAAGAACACCCACAGCAGCGGGTACACCGCATCGAGCCCGATGTCCTGCAGATTGACCCAAAGCTTGACCGGAATACCCTGCGGGTAATAGGCCAAAATCAGCACGATGCCGAACTCGCCTAACGCCCGCACCCAGGCCAACGCAATCCCGGCAGCCAAACCCAGGCGCGCCAGCGGCATGCTGACCAGCCAGAACGTTTGCCACGGCGATTTGCCCAGGGCCAGCGCAATATGCTCCAGTTCGCGTGGCACACCTTCAAACGCGGCGCGGGCCGCAACCACGTAGTAGGGAAGCGCTCCGTAGAACTGCGCGAGCACGAAGGCCGGAGCGGAGTTGGTTAGTTCGACACCTGTGTGAGCCACCAGGCTGCCCACCGGGCCGTAGGGGCCGTACAGTGTGGTGAGCAAAATTGCCCATCGCCAGCGGCGGGGTGAGCAGGGCCAGCAGGATGATGGCCTCCAACACCCATTTGCCGTGAAATGAATGCCGCGCCAGCCACCACGCCAGCGGCGTACCGAGAGCGACGATCAGGACCAGCGAAATCAGGCTATAGCCCAGCGACACGCCGATAGACCCCACATCGCCCGAGGCGAAGTGAAAATCGCTCCAGTGCGTGGCAAACGTTAGCGCGATGAATGGTCCGGCGATCAGCAATAGGGTGGCCGCACCGATCATCACCGGCCCGCGTGCGCGCGGCAGGCCGTCAGCCGATTGGACATCAGCCGGCGCACTCATGCCGCATCAAGCCTCGTGGTCTTGCAAAGCGTTGCAAACAAACCCCGCTGGCCAGCTCCGCTATTCAATCGGGCCCCCCTTGGGCGGGCTGTAACCGTTTTCGTCCAGCAGTTTCTGGCCTTCCGGGCATTGCAGGAATTGTACAAACTTCCCGGCCAGTGCGGGCTGTTTACTGTCCTTGAGCACCGTGGCGTAGAACACCAGCGGCTGAGTGTTCAGCGTCGCTTCCTTGCCGCTGGCCAGAGTGATAGTGAACTGCACGTTTTTGTACCACTTGGCTTCCATCTCGGGGTTGCTCAGATTGATTTCATCGGGCAGCGCGATGAACGGCAGATGGTGCGAGCGCGTCGCGCTCAGATAGCCCGACGAGGCGTCGATCTGCCCGGCTTCCAGACGCGACAGCAACGAGGGCTCGGTGAAAATCTGCTGCGGGTTTTGATAGCCACCAAGGATCTGGTCGGCGAGCCCGGGCTTCTTGTAAAAATCCTGCGCCAACAGCATCGTGAAAATGATGTTTTGCCCTTGCGGGTCGGTGGCCGGGTCGGTGCGCCCGAAGCGCAGACCGGCGGTCTGGAGCACCTCGTACCAGTTTTTTTTGCCCTGCGCCGCTGCTTCAAAGTCAGGCACGAATTTGCTCTTGGGGCTGTAGGCAACCACCATTTGGGTGCTCGCCACCGGCACGGCCGGGCCAATCATGCCGGCCTTTTTCACAATGTCGATCGGCCCCGGAGTGATGGCAACGAACACATCA
>DASQOS010000064.1:0-2174 GCA_035644375.1 Rhizobacter sp. | reverse complement strand
CAAATTGCCACCATTCAGAATAAAACCGCAAACCCGGTCATTATGGGGGGGGCTTGAGATCCTCCAACAGTAAACCGGCTAGAGCTTCTTCGGCAATGGAGAGCCGGTGTCGCTGCATGGCAGCCATCAACTCTTCGTCCCACAATGCGCGGACAGCCGTTCCCGTGAGAGTCTGTCCAAGACCTGTGGCCCCGTCGACGGCGGCCTCATAGTCGGCCGCGCCGAAGCGCCAGGATTGGGCGCCGTGCTCGCGCATGACGTGGTTGCCGATCCGTATTCCCGGCCAATCGAAATCACCATGATAGCAAAGCTGCGCACGTGCTTTCGCCAGTTGCGACAGCAGGCATCGCTGCGCCGCGGCGGGCATGCCGTCGGTGCAGACCAGCGGCGCGCAATCGGGGCCCCAGCGATCGGCGGCGATCGCAACCATGTTGGGATTCTCACAGACATAGACCTTGCGATTCGCTACATCCCACTGCGGCGGCGAACGCAACAGCGACCGCAGCGATGCGTAAACAGGCTCTCCCGGCGATGGATCGCGGCGTTCCGCATCGCGCATGGGCAGGTTCAGGAAGAGCGCCGGGCGCGCCAATTCATTGACGAGCACGCCGGCCTTGGCCCAGACGTCGCGGTCGCGTTCCGCGCCGTTGTCCAGTCCCATCTCGCTGCCTTCCGTGGGCTCGATATCGACGCAATCATGGTTGGCGTCGGTCCCGGCGATCACCTGACGCCAGGCAGCCAGCACCAAGGTCGCCGTCGGCTGGCCGCTGTCGAGCGCGTGCGCGTCGCCCAGCACCTCGGCGGCCAATTGCGAACGCGTGATGCCGCTCGCCGGCAGGCGTTGCAACACCGCTTCGACGCGATGACAGAGCTGCAGCGCCGCCGGCGGGCTCTGCCTGGAAAGACGCTTGAGCAGCCCGATGCCCGCCGGAGCCTGCAGCAATTCAATCAGTTCACGATTGGCGCAGGCGCCCAGCACATCCGACCACAGCGCTTGTACCGTGAGGCGCGTCGTGGCTAGATTCGTAATGGGGCCATCGAGCTGCACGAGTGCGTCGCGCAGCGACGTGGCGATGCCGGCGTTCCGGAACGCAGCATCGACGAGGCGAACATCGACTTGCAAGGAATTGGCGTAACGCAGCGGACGGCCGAGCAGCGAAGCCAATGCGGCATGTTCCTCTCTGGTGAGCTTGCCGATACGAAAGGTGTCAACCACGGCGTCGAGCGGGGCGCGTTCGAAGCGCCGACGCAGGCGCTTGCGCAGCACGGCGAAATGGTCGCCGCCAAGCAGGCGTTGCAGACGTGAGTCGGCCGAGCAACTCATGGCGGCGCAAATCTGCGGTCGGGATCATCCTGGCGGACCTTGGCGCGGCCGTCCCAGCTCCAGCGCGACACGAACACCGCGTCGATGCCTTCACGCCGCTGCAGCTGGCAGATGGCGACGCCGGGCAGTTCGGCGTAGCAGGCCCATTCACGTTCGCTGGTGATGACGAAGTCGAGATCGAACTCGCGGATCAAACCCATGCAATGCGCCCGTGCGGTATCGTCGATGCCGGCGAAGGCTTCATCGAGCAGCATCAGCCGCGGCGCCAGGGAGGAACTCCCCTGGCTGTAGAAGCTGGCGACCGCGGCGAACAGCGGCACGGTGAGGCCGAGCGCGCGTTCGCCGCTGGAGGCTGGGCCGGACAGCTTACGCCAATGACCGTCCTGCCAGCGCTCGACCCGGAAGCGATGCCAGCGCCGATAGTCCAGCGCGCGGGCGAGCTGCTCGATCAGGCTGCCACCGCCATCCCTGCCGGCGCGCGCATCGGCGCGCTCGCGCTCGGCGGCGATGCGCTGCTGCAGCATGGCGCCGACCACCGCACGGTCTTCCGCCGACCACAGATCCGCATTGGTGTTGAGCAGGCGCTTGCGCGCCGCTTCGAGGCCGACCGGCGCGCCTTCCTCTTCGGCCAGCGGCTGCCACAGCAGACGATAGCGGACCCCGGTGGAGGTCGGGCGGGCGTAGAGCTCGCGGTTGATGGCATCGCGCTGGGTATCGGCGGCCTGCAGCAGCCGCTGCACCTCGGCGGCGATTTCGGCCTGCAGGTGATTCTCCAGCACCGCGCGCTCTTTCACGGTGAGCAATTCGCCACGCTGAGCGATCTCCTGGGCCAGCCGCGCGGCGAGGCGAT
>DASQOS010000063.1:0-2977 GCA_035644375.1 Rhizobacter sp. | reverse complement strand
CGACGCGGTGGAGTTTCTGTTTCCTTATCCGTTTCCTGCGGCCGAGATCAAGTCGCGCCTGGAAGCCAACAAGCTGACCCTGGTGCTGCACAACCTGCCCGCAGGCAACTGGGACGGCGGCGAGCGCGGCATCGCGGTCTTGCCTGACCGCGTCGATGAGTTCAAGACCGGTGTGGCGCAAGCCATCACCTATGCCACCGCGCTGGGCGTGAAGCAGATCAACTGCCTGGCCGGCAAGGCGCCGGCCGGCGTGCCGGCCGACACCCTGCGCCAGACCTTCGTCAGCAACCTGAAGTACGCCGCTGCCGAACTGAAGAAAGCCGGCATCCGGCTGTTGATCGAACCGATCAACAGCTTCGACATTCCCGGCTTCTACCTGACCGGCACCTCGCAGGCTCTGTCCATCCTCGACGAAGTCGGCTCGGACAACCTGCTCGTGCAATACGACATCTACCACATGCAGCGCATGGAAGGCGAGCTGGCGTCGACCTTGACCAAGAACCTGGCCCGCATCGGCCACGTGCAACTGGCCGACAACCCGGGCCGCAACGAGCCTGGCACCGGCGAGATCAATTACGATTTCCTCTTCGCCCACCTCGACAAAATCGGCTACAGCGGCAGCATCGGCTGCGAGTACAAGCCGGCGACCAACACCGAAGCCGGGCTGGGCTGGTTCAAGCGCGCCCGCGCTGCCTGAACCTCCAGCAAACTCAACCGCCTCACACTGAAAGAACCACCATGACCACCTCACTCAAGCTTGGTTTCGTTGGCCTGGGCATCATGGGCACGCCGATGGCGGGCCATTTGCTGAAGGCCGGCCACGAGTTGTCCGTCTACACCCTGCCCCCGGTGCCAGCCGACATCAGCAACAGCAATGCCACCGTGTGTGCCGATGCGCGTGAAGTCGCCAAGCGCGCCGACATCATCTTCCTGATGGTGCCGGACACGCCCGACGTCGAGGCCGCGCTGTTCGGCGAAACCGGCGTCGCTGCCGGCCTGAGCAAAGGCAAGATCGTCGTCGACATGAGCTCGATCTCGCCGCTGGAAACCAAGAAGTTCGCGGCCAAGATCAACGCGCTGGGCTGCGAGTACCTCGACGCGCCGGTGTCCGGCGGTGAAGTGGGTGCCAAGGCCGCATCGCTGACCATCATGGTCGGCGGCAGCGAAGCCACCTTCGAGAAGGTCAAGCCGCTGTTCGAGCTGATGGGCAAGAACATCACGCTCGTGGGCGGCAACGGCGACGGCCAGACCACCAAGGTGGCCAACCAGATCATCGTCGCGCTGAACATCGCCGCCGTCGGCGAAGCGCTGCTGTTTGCCAGCAAGGCCGGCGCCGATCCGGCCAAGGTGCGCCAGGCGCTGATGGGCGGTTTCGCCGCGTCGCGCATTCTCGAAGTGCACGGCGACCGCATGGTCAAGCGCACCTTCGCGCCGGGCTTTCGCATCAGCCTGCACCAGAAGGATTTGAACCTGGCGCTGACAGGCGCACGCCAAATGGGTGTGGCCCTGCCGCAGACCGCGAGTGCCGCGCAGCTGATGCAAACCTGCGCTGCCAACGGCATGAAGGACCTCGACCACTCTGCCCTGGTGCGCGCGCTCGAGCTGATGTCGAATCACACGGTGATGCCTGACGCGCCGAAGTGATGGCCACGCTGCACCTGATTCGCGTTTGCGCGTGAGCACGCCCTCGCCGCAAACCGACCCGCGCGGCTTTCTGCGGGCCTTGTACGACGCAGCGGTGACGCGGGCGCTGCCCGCGGCCAACACCGTGGCGTTCCTGCCGCCAGTACCGCGTGGCCGCACCCTGGTGTTGGGCGCCGGCAAGGCCGGCGGCGCAATGGCCGAAGCGGTCGACGCCTTGTGGCCGAAAGATGCGCCGCTGTCGGGTCTGGTCGTCACACGCGTCGATCACGTGCCGCCGGCTTACAAGGCCAGTCCGGGCCGCATCGAGGTCGTCGAAGCGTCGCATCCGGTTCCCGACGAAGCGGGCCGTCGTTCGGCCCAACGCATCGCCGAGCTCGCTCAGGGCCTGACCGCCGAGGACCTGGTGCTGTGCCTGATCTCGGGCGGTGGTTCTGCGCTGATGGCGCTGCCCGCGCCAGGCGTCACGCTGGAAGACAAGCAGGCCATCAACAAGGCGCTGCTCAAGAGCGGCGCGGCGATCGATGAAATGAACTGCGTACGCAAGCACCTGTCGGCCATCAAGGGTGGCCGGCTGGGCGCGATGTGCGCGCCGGCCAAGGTGGTGACGCTGCTGATCAGCGACGTGCCGGGCGATTCGCCCGAGGTCATTGCCAGCGGGCCGACCGTGCCGGACCGCACCACCTGCGCGGACGCGCTGGCCGTCTTGAAACGTCTGAACATCGACATTCCGCCGGCGATTCGCCAAGGCCTCGAAAGCGGCGTGTTCGAAACGCCCAAGCCGGGCGATGCGCGTTTCGCCGGGCACGAGGTGCACATGATCGCCACCCCGCAGCAGTCGCTGGAGGCGGCTGCGGCCGTGGCACGCGCAGCCGGGATCGAAGCCCACATCCTGAGCGATGAACTCGAAGGTGAGTCGCGCGAGGTCGGAAAGCTTCACGCCGCGATCGCACGCGCCGTGGCCACACGCGGCATGCCCTTCCAAAAACCCTGTGTGATCCTGAGCGGCGGCGAAACCACGGTCACCGTCAAGTCCAAGGGTGGACAAGGCGGCCGGGCGGCAGAGTTCCTGATGGGATGCGCTGTCGGCCTGCAAGGCGCGACCGGCGTGTACGCACTGGCGGCCGACACCGATGGCATTGATGGCTCGGAAGACAACGCCGGCGCGATCGTGACTCCGGATACGCTGGTGCGGGCTCAGCAAAAGGGGTTGAAGGCGCAGGACACGCTGGACCGCAATGACGCCTACAACTACTTCAAGGCGCTCGGCGACTTGGTGGTGCCGGGCCCCACGTTCACGAACGTCAACGATTTTCGGGCCTTGCTGATCACCTGA
>DASQOS010000062.1:0-13979 GCA_035644375.1 Rhizobacter sp. | reverse complement strand
ACCAGCGCCTTGAGCATCGAGAACTCGCCGGTCGTCAGTGCGATCTGCTCGCCTTCCTTGCTCAGGCGGCGCAGCGCGAGGTCGAACTCGAAGGGGCCGAAGGTCACGGTCTGGGCGTCGAGCGCCGGGGCGCCCGGGGCTTCGAGCGTCGGGCGGCGCCGCAGCACGGCATGGATGCGGGCCAGCAATTCGCGCGGATTGAACGGCTTGGGCAGGTAGTCGTCGGCACCGACTTCCAGGCCGACGATGCGGTCCACGTCTTCGACCTTGGCGGTCAGCATGATGATGGGCGTGGCGTCGCTGGCGGCGCGCAGGCGGCGGCAGATCGACAGGCCGTCTTCGCCGGGCAGCATCAGGTCCAGCACGATCAGGTCGACCGTTTCACGGGTCAGGACACGCTTCAGCGCCTTGGAGTCTTCTGCCAGCAGGACTTCAAAACCTTCTTGGGTGAGATAGCGGCGCAGCAGGTCGCGGATGCGGGCATCGTCGTCGACGACGAGGATGCGGTCCGGGCGCGAGGTGGTGGTGGACGTCATGGCGACCTCTCCTGTCATGTATTTGTAACAGCAGCGATTGTGCGCAAGGTCCGACTGCATTTTTGCGCTGTTTGACCATCTGTTACAAAACTTTGGGCAGGCTCTGCCTCTGGGAAAGTGAAGCTTTGTGAAGCCATGCCCGCGCTGTCGGCGCAGACCCGCAGATCGCCGTTGAACCGCCCTGTGTGCCTGCGCAGGCAGCACTCAACCCACGCAACCCAAGAAAGTTCTCATGAAGCTTCGGATCTTCGGTTTCATCGTCCTGTGGGGTACTGCGTGGGGGGCCGGCAGTGCCTGGGCTGCCGCGCCGCAACACCTGTCCGAAGGCGATGCCTGGCATCTGCTGACGCGCACGGGTTTCACGCCGTCGCCGGCCGAAGTGAAGCCCTGGGTCGGCATGTCGGCCTCCGATGCGGTCGACAAGCTGCTGCGTGACGCCAAGGCCGCGCGGACGATTCACCCGCCGCCAGCCTTCACGACCGAGCCGATCCGGCCGCCCTACAACCGCCTGTCCAGCGACGAAGACCGCAAGGCGGCCCGGCAGCAGGCCAGGCAGGACGCCATTGAACTGGGCGCCTGGTGGCTGCAGGAAATGCGCGATTCACCCACGCCGCTGGCCGAGCGCATGACGCTGTTCTGGCACAACCATTTCGCCACCTCGATGCAGAAGGTGCAGCAGCCGCAAGGCATGTTCATCCAGCAGCAGTTGCTGCGGCAACAAGCGCTGGGGTCGTTCCGCGAGCTGCTGCACGGCGTGGCACGCGATCCGGCGATGCTGATCTATCTCGATGGCGCCACCAATCGCGCTCAAGCACCGAACGAAAACTTCGCGCGCGAGGTGATGGAGCTTTTCACGCTGGGCGAAGGCCAGTACAGCGAACACGACATCAGGGAGGCCGCACGTGCGTTCTCGGGCTGGACCGTCGACCGCCAACAGTGGCACTCGCAGTTCCGGCCGCGCTTGCACGATGACGGGCCGAAGATCCTGCTGGGCCGCAGCGCCCGTTTCGACATGGACGGCGCACTCGACCAGATGCTGGCGCAGCCGGCCGCGGCCCGCTTCATTGCCGGCAAGCTGTGGCGAGAGTTCGTGTCGCCGACGCCGGATGCCGCGGCGCTGGACCGCATCGCGCAGCGTTTTCGCGACGGCGGCTGGCACATCGACTCGGCGTTGCGAGATTTGCTGTTGAGCGATGCATTCTGGGCGCCCGAATCGCGCGCTGCGCTGATCAAGTCGCCGGTGGAATTGACGGTGGGCTCGCTTCGGCAGTTCGACATCCAGCTCGACTCCGCCATGCCGCTCGAACGCGTCAGTGCCAAGCTCGGACAGGTCTTGTTCTACCCGCCCAATGTGAAGGGCTGGCCCGGCTACACCGACTGGATCAACAGCAGCACGCTGCTGGAGCGCAAGCGCTTCACCGAGCGCTTGTTTCGTGCGCTCGACACCGGGCCGGTGATCGCCAGCATGGCGGGGCCGCGCTTTGGCATGCATTTCGATGCCGACGGCTGGCTGCGGCCGCTGGGGGCCTGGGCCGACCGCGAGCCGGATGGTGCTGCGCGCCAGCGCATCGAAACCGCCTTGCTGGCCGCGCCTCTGGTGAACCCGGTCCCTGCCGGAAGTGTCGGTCTGCCGTACCTCAGGGCCATCAGCCTGGATCCGGTGTTCCAGCTCAAATGAACCTCCACCTGAAAGCCACGCCATGACCGATCGACGCCAATTCTTGCGGCTCAGCAGCCGCGTCAGTCTGCTCGGTGCCCTGGCACTGCCCGGCATTCCTGCCGCTGTCTGGGCGCAAGCCAACCAGCGCCGACCGGCGGCCTCGCTGGCCGATCGAATCCTGGCGTTGGTGGAGCTGAAAGGCGGCAACGACGGATTGAACACGGTCGTGCCGTATGCCGATCCGCTCTACCGCCAGTTGCGGCCGACCCTGGCCCTGCCCACTGAAGAGCTGCTGCGGCTGGATGGGTCGCTGGGCTGGCATCCGTCTCTGGCAGCGCTGTTGCCGATGTGGGAAAAGCGTGAAATGGCCATGCTGCTCGGCCTGGGCTACCCGCAGCCCAACCTGTCGCACTTTCGCTGCATCGAAATCTGGGACACGGGTTCGCCCTCCAACGAATACCTGGACGACGGCTGGGTTGCGCGTGCCATGAACGCCGGCCTGCGCCAAGTCGGGCACTTCACCACCGAAGGCGTGGCGGTGGGCAGCGCGAGCCTGGGTGCGCTGAGCGGCGCGCAGGCGGTGTCGTTGTCGAACACGCAGGCGTTCTTGAACGAAGCGCGCCTGGCGCGGCCCGCCGCGGTGCACGGCAACGCGGCACTGGAACACTTGTTGCGCGTCGAAGCCGGGGTGTTGCAGGCGGCCGAGGGCCTGCGCGATTCAGGCGCAGCCCCGTTGAGCACCGAGTTCCCAAACCACGGTTTCGGCCAAGCGGTGCGCGCCACCTGCCAGATCATTGCCGGTCAGAAGGGCCGCGGCGGCGTGCCGGTGTTTCATCTGTCGCACGGCAGCTTCGACACCCATCAAAACCAGTTGGGCACGCACGCCAATCTGCTGAAGCAGTTTGCCGAAGGCCTGGTGGCCTTGCGTGCCGGCCTGGTGGAAGCGGGCGCGTGGGAGCGCACGCTGGTGCTGACGTATTCCGAGTTCGGCCGCCGCGCATCGCAAAACCGCAGCGGCGGTACCGACCACGGTACCGCGGCGCCGCACTTTGCCTTTGGTGGCGCGGTGCGCGGTGGCGTGGTGGGCCGCATGCCGGCGCTGGACCGGCTCGATGCCAGTCAAAACCTCATCCATACCGCCGACTTTCGCCAGGCCTATGCGACGATTGCGCGACGCTGGTGGGGCATCGATGCCGATACCGTGCTGCGAGGGCGCTTCGATGCGCTGCCATTCCTGGACGCGTGAAGAGGACATCCCAAATCCGTGACACTCAAGCACATGACGCTGAAGAAAATATCGCTGGCAACCATCGGCTGTGGGTTGATCTGGATGACGCTGTCTGCGCCGGCATCGGCACAAGCGATTCAGCCCGCGCCGATGAACGTGGTGGGCCTGAGCGCCAGCGCCACGCTGGACGTGACCAAGGACCTGCTCAACGTCACACTAAATACCACGCGTGAAGGCACTGACGCATCGGCCGTGCAGGCTGGCCTGAAGCAGGCGCTGGACGCGGCGCTTCAAGAGGCGAAGAAAGTCGCCAAGCCGGGCCAGATCGATGTGCGCACCGGCAACTTCGCTTTGTTTCCGCGCTACTCCAGCAAGGGCGGCATCACCGGCTGGCAGGGCACGGCCGAGCTGGTGCTGGAAGGGCGTGACATCCCGGGCATTGCCCAGCTCACAGGGCGCATCAACAGCTTGACGATTGTCCAGGTGCAGACCAGCCTGTCGCGCGAGCAGCGCGAGAAGGTCGAAAGCGATGTGGCGGCACAGGCGATCACGCAATACCGCGCCAAGGCCGCTGAATACGCCAGGCAGTTCGGCTTCACCGGCTTCACGATCCGCGAGGTCAGCGTCAACGCGAACGAACCGGGCTACACACCGATGCTCAAGCAGATGCGTGCGTCGGCACTCTCGTCCAGCGACAGCTTGCCGGTAGAGCTGGGCAAGGGCACGGTCAGCGTGACGGTGAACGGCACCGTGCAGATGACCAAGTGAGCAGAATGACTTCGACCCTGACCGAACCCCGCCTGAACCACGTGCAGTGCCTGGACTCGCGCGGCCTGCACCGCATGGCGTACTGGGAATGGGGCGACGCTGCCAACCAGCGGGTGCTGGTGTGCGTGCACGGTCTGTCGCGGCAGGGCCGTGACTTCGACACCTTTGCCCGGGCGATGTGCGGCGACTACCGGGTGGTGTGTCCCGACGTCGTCGGGCGCGGCCAGTCCGATTGGCTCAGCGATCCGCAGGGTTACCAAATTCCCGCTTACGTGGGCGACATGGTCGCGCTGCTGGCGCGTTTGAATGCCGAGACGGTGCATTGGGTCGGCACCTCGATGGGCGGCTTGATCGGCCTCGGGCTGGCCGCTCTCAAGGAATCGCCGCTGCGACGCCTGGTGCTGAATGACGTCGGCCCGACCCTGGAGCCTGAGGCCCTGGCGCGCATCGGCGCCTACCTGGGTCTGCCGGTGCGCTGGCGCACGATGGAAGAGGCGGCCGATGCGCTGTGGAAGATCTCGCAAGGCTTTGGTCCGCACACGCACGAGCAGTGGCTGGCGCTGACGCGGCCCATGCTGAAGGCCGACGGCGATGGTTTCGTTCTGCACTACGACCCGCAGATCGGCGTGCCGTTTCGCAGCGTCAAGCCCGAAGCGGCGAAGGCGGGCGAAACCATGCTGTGGGCGATGTACGACTCGCTGCGGTGCCCGACCTTGCTGCTGCGCGGTCTGGACTCTGATTTGCTGACTGCCGAGACGGCTCGGGCCATGACGCAGCGCGGGCCGAAGGCCCGGCTGCACGAGTTTGCCGGTGTGGGCCACGCGCCCCTGCTGACCTCGCCGGATCAGATCGACGTGGTGCGGGAGTTCCTGCTCAGCCCATGAAAACCGGTCAGTTGGAAAGCCACGATGCGGCGGCGCCCATCGTTCAGCTGGCCGCCGTCGACACGCAAGGCCTGCAAGTCGGCGAAACGGCGGAGCTGGCGCGTGCGCGTGCCTTTGCCGAGCCGCTGCTGCTCGGGCAAACGCTCGACACCGGCGAAGACGCGATGGCGCATGCCGACGGTGTCGCCAAGATTCTGCTGGGCATCGGCGCTGCACCAGCCATGGCCGCGGCCGGCTATCTCGTGTACGCGGGCGACTACCTGAGCCACCCTGAAGAGGTCATCGGCCAGGCGTTCGGACCGTCGCATGCGGGATTGGTGGAACACACGCGCAAACTGGTGCAGATTCAGCGCGCAGCCCGTGAAGCCAAGGTCCATGCCGACCAGCGTGCGGAGCAGACCGAGCGCGTCCGCAAGATGCTGCTGGCGTTTTCGCACGACCTGCGGGTCGTTCTGTTGCGTCTGGCGTCGCGCTTGCAGACGCTGCGCCACTATGCGGCAACCAGACAGGAATGCCCGCCCGCGCTGGCGCGCGAGTCGATGCAGGTGTTTGCGCCTCTGGCCAACCGCCTGGGCATCTGGCAGATCAAGTGGGAAATGGAAGACCTGTCGTTCCGTTTCCTGGAGCCCGAGCACTACAAGACGGTGGCCGGGCTGCTCGACCAGAAACGCATCGAGCGCGAGCAAAGCGTTGAAACCATCCGCCAGCAGCTCAGCGCCGACCTGGAACGGAGTGGCCTGCGCGCCGAGGTGCAGGGCCGGCCCAAACACCTGTACAGCATCTGGAAGAAGATGCGCGGCAAGAGCCTGGACATCGACCAGGTCTTCGACGTGCGCGCCCTGCGCGTGATCGTGGCCGACGTGCCGCAATGCTATGCCGCCCTGAGCCGCGTGCATGCGCTGTGGCGCGCCGTGGCAGGCGAGTTCGACGACTACATCGCGCGCCCCAAGATCAATGGCTACCAGTCGCTGCACACCGTGGTGCAGGACCATCATGGCCGCGCGGTGGAGGTGCAGATCCGCACGCGCGACATGCACGAGCACGCCGAGCATGGCGTGGCGGCGCATTGGGCCTACAAGGAGGCCGGCGCCAAGGGCTATGCCGGGGTCAGCGCCACGGGTGATTTCGATGCCCAGGTGGCTGAGGCGCGCAAGGCCGTGCTGCGCCAGCTGCTCGCCTGGGAGCGCGATTTCGCCGAGGGCGGTGACGACGCCGCGAGCCAGGGCACGCAGGCCGTGTTCGACGACCGCATCTATGTGTTCACGCCGCAAGCTGCTGTGATCGAATTGCCGGCGGGGGCCACGCCGATCGACTTTGCCTACGCCGTTCACACCAACCTCGGCCATCGCTGCCGCGGTGCCAAGGTCGACGGCGCCATGGTGCCGCTCAACACGCCTTTGCGCAGCGGGCAGACGGTCGAGGTCAGCAGCAGCAAAGAAGGCGGCCCCTCGCTCGACTGGCTGAATCCCGAACTCAGCTATTTGCAGAGTCCGCGTTCAAGGGCCAAGGTGCGGGCCTGGTTCAACGCGCTCGCACAACAGCAAACGATCGCGCGCGGCCGTGAGGCGGTTGAAAAACTGCTGCAGCGCGAAGGCAAGACGGCGATGAAGCTGGACGACCTGGCCACGCAGCTGGGTTTTCGCAACGCCGATGCGCTGTTCGAAGTGGTGGGCAAAGACGAATTTTCTTTGCGCACCATCGAACTCTTGCTGCGTCCGCAAGAGCCTGCCGCGCCGGCCGATGACCTCATCCACCTGCGACGCCCCCGCTCCAGCGGCGATACGCCGAAGGGCGGGGTGCTGGTGGTCGGCGTCGAGTCGCTGCTCACCAGCCTGGCACGGTGCTGCCGGCCGGCCCCGCCCGACAGCATCGGCGGGTATGTCACGCGTGGCCGGGGCGTGGCGATCCACCGCACCACCTGCACGAACTTTCGGCAGATGGCATCGCGGGTGCCCGAACGCGTGATCGCGGTGGCCTGGGGTGCGCCGCGCGGTGACAAGCCCGCGCTGTATCCGGTCGACGTGCTGGTCGAAGCGGCCGATCGCCAAGGGTTACTGCGCGACATCTCCGAAGTTTTTTCCAAAGAAAAGATGAACGTCACCGGCGTCAATACGCAATCGGTGCGCGAGGTGCGTGGCGACACGGCCTGGATGACCTTCACGGTCGAAGTGTCGGACTCGGCCAGGCTGACCCAGGTGCTGGCCAGCGTGGCGCGCGTCAGCGGCGTGCGCGGCGCGCGGCGCAAATAAGCGCGGCATGGCGCTGCTATACTGCGAGGCTTCAGTAGGCGCGTAGCTCAGCTGGTTAGAGCACCACCTTGACATGGTGGGGGTCGTTGGTTCGAGTCCAATCGCGCCTACCAACGTATCGATCGAAACAAGGACCTGGCAGACATGCACGGTCCTTTTTTCTTGCCGCGACGGCATGCCACCGTCTGGCGGTCTGGGCAGAGAGCGTGACCTGGCGAGCCCTTCTTCAGCCGGACGCATGCGGGTAAAACCCTCCAGTTGCGACGTGGCGTGCCCCATAAAATGCCCGCTGCAATTGCACCTGAAATTTCAAGGAGCTCCCTGAATGGTCCAGCCGCGCCACGCTTCCAAACCGGAAGCAAAAAATGATGCCAGCGGTTCAGTCGACCGCAACAAGCGCGTCCTCAAGAAGTATCCGAACCGGCGGCTGTACGACACCAAGACCAGCAGCTACATCACCTTGATGGATGTCAAGAAGATGGTGCTCGCCGCAGAAGACTTCGTGGTGCGCGACGCCAAGACCGCCGAAGACCTGACGCGCAGCATCTTGCTGCAGATCATTCTGGAAGAAGAGTCCGGCGGCGTGCCAATGTTCTCGTCACAGATGCTGGCGCAAATCATTCGCTTCTATGGCCACGCGATGCAGGGAATGATGGGTTCGTATCTCGAGAAGAACCTGCAAACCTTCACCGACATCCAGGCCCGTCTGGCCGAGCAGTCCAAGGGAATTTTCGAGCAACCGGTGGCCGCCAACCCCGAGATGTGGACGCAGTTTCTCAACGGCCAAGCACCCGGCGTGCAGAACCTGATGGGCACCTACCTCGAACAATCCAAGAGCATGTTCGCGCAGATGCAGGAACAGATGGCCAAGCAGACTGAGACGCTCTTCCCGGGAATGCCCGGTTTCGTTCCACCGAAGCGTTAAACGCCCCAGCGAAGCGAAGGGCTCTTCAGGCAACGATCCAGGGACGAGTTTCCCGGGCCCGATGGTTGGCGCCCCTCTGGGGCAGGAGCGAGGCGACTGGGGGCCGTTTTCGGGCGAAAATCGGGAATGACTCAAGATTTGCTCGTTCCTCCTGCCTGCGCCGTTGCGGCGCCCAAGATCGGCTTCGTGTCACTCGGCTGCCCGAAGGCGCTGACCGATTCTGAACTGATCCTCACCCAGTTGCGCGCCGAGGGCTACGACACCTCCAAGACCTTTGCCGGTGCCGACCTGGTGATCGTCAATACCTGCGGCTTCATCGACGATGCGGTTCGCGAAAGCCTGGACACCATCGGCGAGGCGCTGGCCGAGAACGGCAAGGTGATCGTCACCGGGTGCCTGGGCGCCAAGGCGGGCGAGGGCGGCGGCAACCTGGTGCGGCAGATGCACCCCAGCGTGCTGGCGGTCACCGGCCCGCATGCCACGCACGAGGTGATGGATGCGGTGCACTTGCACGTGCCCAAACCGCACGACCCGTTCGTGGACCTGGTGCCGGCGCAAGGTGTCAAGCTGACGCCGCGGCACTATGCCTACCTGAAGATCAGCGAAGGCTGCAACCACCGCTGCAGTTTCTGCATCATTCCCAGCATGCGCGGCGACCTGGTCTCGCGACCGATTGGCGATGTGCTCGGCGAGGCGCAGCGTTTGTTCGAAGCTGGCGTCAAGGAATTGCTGGTCATCAGCCAGGACACCAGCGCCTATGGCGTGGACGTCAAGTACCGCATGGGCTTCTGGGACGGCAAGCCGGTCAAGGCGCGCATGCTCGACCTGTGCGAGAAGCTGGGTGAATTGGCCGCTCAACACGGCGCCTGGGTCCGGCTGCACTACGTTTATCCGTATCCGCACGTGGACGACATCCTGCCGCTGATGGCGCAAGGCCTGATCCTTCCGTACCTCGATGTGCCGTTCCAGCATTCGCACCCTGACGTGCTCAAGCGCATGAAGCGGCCAGCCAACGGCGAGAAAAACCTGGACCGTCTGCAGCGCTGGCGCGAGATCTGCCCCGAGCTGGTGGTGCGCAGCACCTTCATTGCCGGGTTTCCCGGCGAGACGGAGGCCGAGTTCGAGCACTTGCTGGGCTTCATGCAGGAAGCGCAAATCGATCGCGCCGGCTGCTTTGCGTATTCGCCCGTGGACGGCGCGACCGCCAATGCGCTGCCGGGCGCTGTCCCCGACGCGCTCCGCGAAGAACGCCGCGCACGTTTCATGGCCGTGGCCGAAGAAGTCTCGGCGGCTAAGCTGCGCAAGCGTGTCGGTGCCACGATGCAGGTGCTGGTCGATTCGGCGCCTGCCATGGGCCGCAAGGGCGGCATGGGCCGCAGCTATGCCGATGCCCCCGAGATCGACGGCAGCGTGAGCTTGCTGCCGCCAGAAAAGGCATCCAAGACCTTGAAGGTGGGCGAGTTCACCAGAGCCCGCATCGTCGGCACGCAAGGCCACGACCTGGTCGCGCAACCCATCTGACGCACGCCGCATGAGCACACCGGGCCGCCCCAAGGGCGAATACCGAAGTGCGCAGCATGAAGGTACTCCAATGAGCCACCAGAAACAGACCGAGTTGGTCCAGCACCCGTACACGGCACCGGCAGGTTTTGCGTCGGCGTCGCCGGGCGTGTTCAAGGCGTCGACCGTGGTCTTCGCCGACATGGCCGCGCTGCGGGCGCGCAACTGGAAGCACAAGACCGGCTACACCTACGGCCTGCACGGCACGCCGACCAGTTTCACGCTCGAAGAACGCATCGCGACGCTGGAGGGTGGAACGAAAACGCTGCTGGTGCCCAGCGGGCTGGCGGCGATCGCGCTGGTCGACATGGCACTGTTGAAAAGCGGCGACGAGGTGCTGATTCCCGACAACGCCTACGGCCCGAACAAGGAGTTCGCGCGCCACGAGCTTGCGGGCTGGGGCATCACGCACCGCGTTTACGATCCGCTGGATGCCGAAGCCTTGAACGCGCTGATCGGGCCAGCGACGAAGCTGATCTGGCTCGAGGCGCCGGGCTCGGTGACGATGGAATTTCCGGACCTGCCCGCGCTGGTTCGCATCGCGCGGGCGCGTGGCGTCACGACGGCGCTCGACAACACCTGGGGCGCCGGGCTGGCCTTCAACGCCTTCGACTTGACACCCGGCTCGCCGCTGGGCGTCGACATCTCCATTCAAGCGCTGACCAAGTACGTCTCCGGTGGCGCCGACGTGCTGATGGGCTCGGTGGTGACCCGCGACGACGCATTGCACCAGCGGCTGACCTTCTGCCACATGCGCACCGGCTGGGGTGTCGGCGGCGCCAACGACCTCGAGCTGTTGCTGCGTTCGCTGCCGACCTTGGGCGTGCGCTATGACGCGCACGACCGCGCGGGGCGCACGCTGGCCGCGTGGTGGGCCACGCAGCCGCAGGCGGTGCAGGTGCTGCACCCGGCCTTGCCCGGCGCGCCGGGCCATGAACACTGGAAGCGGCTGTGCACGCAGGCGGCGGGGCTGTTTTCGATCGTCGTCGACGAGCGTTTCAGCGCGGCGCAGGTCGACGCCTTCGTCGATGCATTGCGGCTGTTCAAGATCGGCTACTCGTGGGGCGGGCCAGTCAGCCTGGTCGTGCCCTACGACCTGAAGACCATGCGTGGCCAGCCGGCATGGGGTGGCACGGTGGTGCGGTTCTCGGTGGGGCTGGAGGCGGTGGACGACCTGATTGCGGATTGCGAGCAAGCGCTGTCAGCGTTGCGCTGACCCGACCGTCATTCCTTGTCCTTGGGCGCCGACGAAACCTTGTGCCGCATCAGGCGACCTTTCTCTCTTTCCCAGTCCTTCTTCTTCTCGGTGTTGCGCTTGTCGTGCTCGGCCTTGCCCTTGGCCAGCGCGATCTCGGCCTTGACCCTGCCACCTTTGTAGTGCAGGTTCAGCGGCACCAGCGTGAAACCCTTTTGCTCGACCTTGCCGATCAAGCGCTTGATCTCTTCCTTGTGCATCAACAGCTTCTTGGTGCGATCGGCTTCGGGATTGACGTGGGTGGACGCGCTGCGCAAGGCGTTGATGCGGCACCCGATCAGGTACAGCTCGCCATCACGAATCACCACGTAGCCGTCGGTCAACTGCACTTGCCCGGCGCGCACTGCCTTGATCTCCCAGCCCTGCAACACCATGCCGGCCTCGTAGCGTTCTTCGAGGTGATAGTCAAAATGGGCGCGGCGGTTCTCGGCGATGGACATGGTGGGAAAGATGAGGCGAAAGCCGCTCAATACAATCGCGGCATTGTATGAAGCAAGTCAAAAAGTCAGTCCTGCTCTGGTATTCGCCGCACGAGATGTACCAGCTCGTCACCGATGTGCCGTCCTACCCGCAGTTCTTGCCGTGGTGCGAACGTGCCGAAGTGCTGGCGCAAGACGAGGGCAGCATGACCGCGCGGCTGCACCTTTCTTTTGCCGGTGTGCGCCAGGCCTTCACCACCCGCAACGTGCAGGTGTTCGACCAAAGTGTCACCGTCGAACTGGTCGATGGGCCGTTTTCGCAGTTGCACGGCAACTGGCTCTTCAAGCCGATCGAATCCGCTGCCAGCAGCGATGCACAGAAGGCTTGCAAGATCGAGTTCGAGATGAGCTATGCGTTTTCCGGCATTGCGCTGGAACTCGTGCTCAGCCCGGTGTTCGACCGAGTCGCCAACACCTTCGTCGATTCGTTCGTGAAGCGCGCCGAGCAGGTGTATGGCCCCCGTTGAGCCGGCACGGCTGTTGAACATAGCTGTGGCCTACAGCCCGTCTGCCGCGACGGTGAGACAGGTGTCCATGCAACTGCCCGAGGGCACGACCGTGCTGCAGGCGCTGCATCAAAGCCAGTTGCTGGTGCTATTCCCGGAGATCGATCTCAAGCGCAGCCGCATCGGCGTGTGGGGCAAGCTGAAAGCGCTGGATGCCGAATTGCGCGACCGCGATCGCGTCGAGATCTATCGACCCTTGCATGTGGACCCGAAAGAGGCGCGGCGCCAACGCCAGCGCAGCCGCCAAGAGCGTTGATCCGGCCCGCCGGCGCTGCCGCTTATTTGCAGTCTGAGGCGACCACGTCGCGGGCGCGCTTGGATTCCTCGGCACGCGCCTTGTCGTCAAGAACTTCCCGCTCGCCCTTGGCGTTGACCCGGGCCATGCGCAAACCGTCGTCGAGTGCACGCATCTGCGCCTTGGCACGGCTGCAGTTGTCGAGGCGGGCCGCGGCCTGCTTGTCGGCTTCGGCTTGGCGCTTGGCGGTTTCTTCCTGGTCGGCCTTGTGCTTCTTGGCCTCCAGTTCGGGGTCAATCGCTTTGGGGCCGCTGGCCACCGCGCTCGGCCCGGACGCAGCCGTTGCGCCTGGGAATGGAGCTGGCGCACGGCGCATCTGGCCCGCGGGCCGCTGAAGAATGTCTTGCTCCGACACGGTTGCAGGCGGCGGCAGATCGCTGTACTGCGTGTGGCCGCTCTGGTCTTTCCATTTCCATTGTGCCCAGGCCGAGTTGCCGAGGGTCAATGCCAACGCGGTTCCGAGCGCCAGAGCGCCCAGTCGCACACGGTGTGGGAGAGGGGTCAATGTCATGCGCGAAAGTGTAGACGCCGCGAAGGTCGGACTGAACCCCCTGCCCCGAGCGCAGTGTCAGGTTTTGTACGCAGTCCGGTGACGACCTGGAGAAGTTCGTGAACTAATGCCGCCAAAGCCGCGCCACGAAAACGCAAGACGCTTGCCACGCGGGCAACCGCCGGCCAGCAAGGACGTCATTGCAAGCTCCGTATAATTCGCTTTTGCGTCAGGAGCTTCCCTCATGCGCCTTCTAGGCAAAGCGCTCACCTTCGACGATGTGTTGTTGGTGCCGGCTTTCTCTCAAGTGTTGCCCCGCGACACCTCGCTTTCCACCCAACTCTCTCGCAACATCCGGCTGAACTTGCCCTTGGCCTCTGCGGCCATGGACACGGTGACGGAAGCCCGGCTGGCCATCGCCATCGCGCAAGAAGGTGGCATCGGGTTCGTGCACAAGAACCTCACCCCCAAGCAGCAAGCTGCCGAAGTAGCGCGTGTCAAACGCTATGAATCGGGCCTGTTGCGCGACCCGATCACCATCTCTCCCGGCGTGCCCATACGCGATGTGATCGCGTTGTCGCGTCAACACGGCATATCCGGTTTCCCGGTGCTCGAAAACGGCAAGGTCGTGGGCATCGTCACCGGCCGCGACCTGCGCTTCGAGACCCGCATGGACAATCACGTGGGCGAGATCATGACGCCGCGTGAAAAGCTCATCACCGTGCGCGAAGGCGCGACGCTGGCCGAAGCCAAGGCCTTGATGCACAGGCACAAACTCGAACGTGTCGTCGTGGTCAACGATGCGTTCGAGTTGCGCGGCCTGTTCACCGTCAAGGACATCACCAAGCAGACCAACTTTCCCAATGCGGCACGCGATGCGCAAGGCAAGTTGCGTGTGGGCGCTGCGGTCGGTGTCGGCGAGGGCACCGAAGAACGCGTCGAATTGCTGGTCAAGGCCGGCGTCGACGCCTTGGTCGTCGATACCGCGCACGGCCACAGCGCCGGCGTGCTGGACCGCATTCGCTGGGTCAAGAAGAACTTCCCGAACGTCGACGTGATCGGCGGCAACATCGCGACTGGCGCGGCCGCTTTGGCGCTGGCCGATGCCGGTGCCGATGGGGTCAAAGTCGGCATCGGACCGGGT
>DASQOS010000061.1:0-7654 GCA_035644375.1 Rhizobacter sp. | reverse complement strand
GGATCTGGGCCAGCGCCTGCAGCGTCTGGCCAACCACGGGCTGGACGAGAACCAGCTCAACCGCCTGGCCAAGCTCATTCAGAAAGCCAGAGACGGCAAGCACTCGCTGGCCCCGCTGACGCCGTTTCGCATCGGCCTCATCAGCAACGCGACGTCTCACTTCATCGTGCCGGCGCTGGTGGCCAGTGCCGCGCGTCACGGCATTGCACTGGAATGCATCGAGGCCGACTACGACCAGGTGATGCAGGAGGCCTTGTCTCCGGATTCGGTCATCAACCAGGCGCAGTGCGATGCTGTGCTCGTGGCGGTGGACCACCGTGGCCTGCCATTGGGTATTGCGCCCGGAGATGCGCAGACGGCGCAGCAAGCCGTGAATGCGGCGCTTGGCCACCTGAACATGATTCGCAACGGCCTGCGCAGCAACAGCAAGGCCATTTGCATCCTGCAAACCATTCCCAGGCCGGTCGAGTCGTCGTTCGGCAGTTTCGATCTGGTGTTGCCCGGCACGCTGCGCCATTTGATCGATGAGCTCAACCGCGGCATTGCGCAAAGCGTCGCCGGCACCGAAGACCTGTTGCTCGACGTCGCGCACATCGCCGAGACGGTGGGCCTGGCCGATTGGCACGACGCGACCCTGTGGAACATGGCCAAGCTGCCGTTTGCCAGCAGCTTTTTGCCCTTGTATGCCGACCACGTCTGCCGCCTGATTGCGGCGTTGCGCGGCAAGAGCCGCAAGTGCCTGATCCTGGACCTCGACAACACCGTCTGGGGTGGCGTCATCGGTGACGACGGACTGGAGGGCATCGTCATCGGCCAGGGCGATGCCACCGGCGAAGCCCACCTGCATGTACAGCGCACCGCACTGACCTTGCGCGACCGTGGCGTGGTGCTGGCGGTCTCGTCCAAGAACACCGATGAGATCGCGCGGCAGCCGTTTCGCAAGCACCCCGAGATGTTGCTGCGCGAAGACCACATCGCGGTCTTTCAGGCCAACTGGAACGACAAGGCCACCAACATCAAGGCGATTGCCGAAGAGTTGTCGCTGGGCCTCGATGCGATGGTCTTTCTGGACGACAACCCGGTGGAGCGCGGCCTGGTGCGGCAGATGCTGCCGCAGGTGGCCGTGCCGGAGTTGCCGGCCGATCCGGCGCTGTACGCACGCACGCTGCTGGCCGCAGGCTACTTCGAAGCGATTGCGTTCTCGGGTGAAGACCGCCAGCGCGCCGAGTTCTACCAGGACAATGCGCGCCGCGTCACCTTGCAGAAGCAGGCGGGGGACGTCGACGCCTACCTGGTGTCGCTGAACATGAAGATGACGCTGCAGCCGTTCGACGAAACGGGCCGCTCGCGCATTGCGCAGCTGATCAACAAGTCCAACCAGTTCAACCTCACGACGCGCCGCTACACCGAGGCCGACGTCGCCTCGGCGCAGAACGATCCCGACGCCTTCACGCTGCAGGTGCGGCTGGCGGATGCCTTCGGCGACAACGGCATGATCAGCGTGCTGATCTGTCGCCGCCGGCAAGACGATTGGGACATCGACACCTGGCTCATGAGTTGCCGCGTGCTGGGCCGCAAGGTCGAAACCGCTGTCTTGCAGGAACTGGTCAGCCAAGCCCGTTTGACCGGTGTTCGGCGTTTGATGGGCAGCTACCTGCCGACCGAGAAAAACAAGCTGGTCGAGGACCACTACGCCAAGCTGGGTTTCACCTTGCTGGAAAAGCGCGACGATGGCAGCACGCTGTGGGAGCTGCTCGTCGAGGGCGCGCCCATGCTGAACCTGCCGATAGAAATCCAGCGCCTGGACCTGGGACCGCCTTCGGTCGAAGCCGTTCAAGCCGAGACGGCTTGAACGGCCGTTTGGCAATTTGAGGGGCGCCAAAGGAAACGCCGGGCCGTTCCCGTTTCCTTTGCTCCCCGCGGGGCCTTGGGGCTCACATCTAAGCCAGCGCTCCGAGCTGAACCGTCAACTCGCGCACCGCGGCACCAAACGCTGTCGGCGATGCCTTGTCGGCAAACGACTTCAGGTTTTTTTTCACCACCGTCTCGCGCAGATCGGGGTCGTCGCGCAGCGAACGCGCGATCTCGAACGCGCGATCGAAATCGCCAAACTGAAACAGGCACGACGCCGGCAAGTAAGGCCGCGTGCCGGGCAAGTCCGTAGAAACCACCGGAACGCCCGAAGCCATGGCTTCCAGCATGACCAGCGGAACCCCTTCAAATCGCGATGCGATCAACAACACGTCGTGCTTGGCCAGCGCCGTCGACGCGTCTTGCCAGCCTTCGACAACCATGAGTTCAGCCAGCCAGGGATGGGCGGAGAGTGCGGCCTGGATGGCCGGCAGAAAAGGGCCTTCGCCGACGAATGAGACGCGGACGTCGCGGGCCAATGCCGGACGGTTCGTCAGGTGCTGCAGCAAAAGATCCAGGCCCTTCTGATGCGGATCAAGCCGGCCGAGCACGAGGATCTTTGACTGGCGCGCTGGTGTGTCAATGGCGTTGGCAGCGTGGTGTCCGTTGCTCTCCTCGAACTGGGCTGCCACGGTGTTGGGCAGGCAAAACACAGGTTGTTCGGCGCCGGACCAGCTGCGCAGTTCTTCGGCCTGGTGCGGGGTGATGGTGATCCAGGCGCTGGGAAGTTTGCGGTAAGAGCTGCGCATTCTTTGCTCGAGCCGCTCGGCGTTGGGAAATCCCATGTCGGTGAAGCTGGAGACCAGCGGGACGTAAACGATCGAGCGCAGGCCGACCGCGCGCGTTGCGAGCACGGCGTGCCGCTGGGCCATCAAGCAGCCTTCGGCAATCACCGTGATGACGGGCCGGTGCGCGCGTTTCAAGGCGTAAAGCTGTTGCATCAGTTTGGCGAACCGAAGCAATTTGGCTGCGAGGCTGCCGCGCAGAGTGTCTACTTCGTAAGTCGACAGTTGCAACGGGCCCAGCTGCGCGAGCCGGCTTGCCTTGGCGCACACCAGGATCGGTTCGACTTCGCCTTGGCGACGCAGCTCTTCAATCCACTGGAGCAGCATCACCTCGTGGCCGCCAAAGTCGGTGGCGAGATCGATGAACAGCCAGGTTGGCTTCATGATGGTTGAGATACCGCCTTGGCGGCGATGGCAATGTAGTTTTTCGGGTGACCGCGAGAAACGATCTTGACGCGCATCTCGAGCTTGTGAAATGCGATCGAGCAAGCTGCGAAGAGCCACCTCAGCAACATCATCGGCGGGGCCAGCAGATAGGCCGCCACGCCATGGCCCAGGTCGCTGGGCCGGCCAGGAAGCTGGCGCGCCATGAACCCGAGTTGATAGGCCGCAGTGCCGAAGTAGCCTTCGAGCCAGTCGAGTCTCTCGATGACGAACCCGCTGGCCGTGAACAGGTGCCGCACCCCGAACTGCGTGTACCGATAGAAGTCATAGGGCTGTTCGTGTTCTTCATAGTACAGCGGAGCGGTATAGATGAGTTTGCCGCCCGGCTTCAAGACGCGGTAAAGCTCGTGCAACACGGCTTTCGGCTCTGGCGTGTGTTCGAGCACCTGGTTGAAGACAATGAAGTCGAAGCGCTCGTTCTCGACCGGAATGCTGAGCAGGTCGCAGACATACGTCGAAGGTTCATAGTGCTTGTCGACTTGTTCAAAGTCGGCAGTCTCGTACCGGGCATGCTTGAAAAGGCGCCGGTAGGGCGCCGTGCCTGCGCCGGCGTCGAGCACCAGAGCGCCACTCGGAACGCTGGCGGCGAACGCGGCGTTCTCCAGCCACAAGCGCTCGCGCGACGAATTGAGGGACAACAGGTTTGCGAGGTAGGGCATGTTCGACCTCCTTGGCTGGACGACGACTGGCAGGGCGCGTTGCGACTCAACTGGTTTTTTCCTTGAACGATCGCGCCATCTCGATCAGGCGACTCAGAAACACGCGATTGAAGGCCAGCGTCAGCCCCAGGTACATGGCGCCACCGATGGCCAGCATGGCGATCAAGCGCAGAACACCCGGCACTTCGGCCGGCAGCGCGAGGCCCACGCCTTTGGCGCTGAGTGCCGACACGGCTGCCATCGACGCCGTGCGCAGGTAGCCCGGAATCTGCCCGCGGTAGCTCAATCCGACCGTTCGCTTGAGCCGGTACATGTCGATCGGCGTGACGATGAGGACACGCAACACCCACACCGCCAGCGCCCCGAGCGGCGAGATGCTGCCAAGCGTCAGCATGCCGGCCACCAGCAAGATCAGCTGAAGAATCTGCGACGGAATCGGATACTGCGGGTAGCCGAGCGAGGTCATCAAAGGACTCGCGAACATGCGCGGAAAGGACTGGAAGGTCAGCAGCGCCATGGCGATCATGTACGGCGTGACCGCAGCCCACTGGGGGCCGAATACCACGGCAACGATCTCCGGTGTGCAAGCTGCGAACAGGGCAAAGATCGGCAGCGTCAGCCCGCAGGTCAGGATCACCGCGAGTCCGTACTTCTCGAACAGCACGGCACGGTCCGCCTGGTGACGCGAGAACAGCGGCAATGCGAGCTGCGATACCGCACCCGCCATCAGGTCGCGCAGCATGTCGACTGCCCGGAAGGCCAGGTTGAGCAAACCTGCCGAGGCAGAGCCGAACCGGCTGCCGACAAAAAGCATGAAGATCCGCTGGATTGAAAACACCAGCAGCATCGATGCCGTCGACCGCGCGCCGAATTTGGCGAGCACGATGAAATGCGAGCGGGAGAAGTCGATGCGCGGCCGGAACGACGACAGCGCCCAGAGCGTGGCGGTCGACATCGACACCATCAGCACCTGCTGCGCCACCAGACTCCAGACGCCGGCGCCCAATACCGCCATGGTGATGGCAATCGCGGCGGCGCCGAGGCGAGCGGACAAGGAGCGGATGGCCAGGCTGCGAAACTGGAACTCGCGCCGCTGGTAGGCGACAACGGCTGATCCGAAACCGGTGGCCGGCAGGCTCAGGCTCATCCATTGCAGGACCGTGCCCGCCATGGGGTCGCCCACCATGCGCGAGAACGCGCCGGCAAAGACCCAGCAGAGCAGGCACAAGACCAGTCCGAGCGACACCGTGGACGTGAAGGCGGTGTTGAAATGCCGATCTTCCACATCGGGCTTTTGCACCAGCGCGTCGTGAAAACCGAGTTCGAGGGGAATGCCGAGGATCTGGATCACCGCCAGTGCCAGCGATGCGACACCGAACTCCGACGGCGTCACGTAGCGCGACAGCACGACCAGCGTGACGAACGAAACGCCCGACAAACCGATGCTTTCGAGGCCAGTCCATATCAGAGACCGGATGGCTTTTGGCTTTCGGTCCGCCATCAGGGACGATCGGCGATCGGCTCAGACATCGCGCTGAAACTGGCCCCGCCATGCGTCGATGGCTGGCGTGGGCAAGCGGATCGATGTCGGCGCTGCCTCATGGATCCAGCGTGCGATGGCTGCCGTCTCTTTGCGCTCGATGACCGCAAGGCCGGTGTCGCGTGCGATTTCTGTGGCCCGGTTGTCCACCGCAAGAATGAGGCTTCGTTTGCCGAGCTGGAGGGCCCGGATGCCGCCATGCAGCCGTGAGCCGATGTAGTCTGCATGCGTGTCGCTGAGGAAGCGGGTGTACGCCTTCAGCGAGGGCGGCAGCAGCTTCACGCGGCCATCGGCCAATGTGCGGGCGTATTCGAAGTCTTCGGTCTGCTGCACCCACAGGTGAACGTTGGCGTAGGACTGGCACAGCAGGTCGATCAGGGCACGGTCGGCCACCGGGTCGGGGTTGTAGCCGGTCAAGGTGGTGACGACCGTGTCGGCCTTTTCGGTTGGAATGCGCGCACAGTGCTGCGGTGTCAGGCTCCACATCGTGACGCAGGCGGTGTTCAAGGTGCGGGCAATCGGGATCGTGTCGAGTTGCGTTTTCGAATACGCGTCGCGCAGCGAATGCGCGTGCGATGGCGACAGGATCTTGCGCAACATCAGCGCCGCATGCCGCTTGGGCGCCTGTTCGTAGTAGTGCCAGCCGCAGCCGAGAAGAATGCAGGGCTTGCGATAGAAGTAGTCGAGCAGCGACAACTTCCACTGGTTCTTTCTCAGCATGCTGGACTTCAGCAGGTTCGAGCCGCCGACGAAGACCAGGTCGCATGCGTTCATGATGCGGTAGGACTCCCACAGATGGAACTCGTGGGTCGTCAGCTTGACCATGAAGGCCTCGGGAAAGAGACTTTCGAGAACCGACTGGGCTGCCTCGGTGATGATTTGATCGCCGAGGTTCTGGCTGGTCACGCTCGCGTCAAGGAGCGCTATCCGCGTCATGTTTTGCATGGGGGCTGTGGGAAGGTTCTGATTCGATGGCTGGCCTTGGGCGAACGCGCTGCCGGCCTCGGAAAAAGTGCTGCGCATGGTGGTCAGGCGGCTTTGTTGACGATGCGTTGCGGGCCGGCTGGTGGCGGCACCGCCAGCACCTTGTCGAGGGCCGCGTCGACGATGGCGTCGAACATCGGAACGTCGAGCTGGGAATTGATCCGGTCGTAACCGAGTCTGGCCAGATCGCTGGCGTGCTGAGGATTCTTCAACAAGGCAACGCAGTGTTGGGCAAACGCGGCGGCCTCATCGGCGATCAAGACCACATCGCTCAAGTCCAGCAGAGACCGGTAGCCGCTGACCACCAGCGAGGTGGCAATCACCGGCTTGCCGTAGAAGAACGGTTCCAGCGCCTTGACGTTGGTGCCTGCGCCGGAGCGCATGGGGACGATGCTGGCGGTCGCACGCGCATAGGCCTGGGCGAGGTCGTCGACGAAACCCAGCACGTCGACGTTCTCGAATGTCGACCAGCGCGCCGTGCGTTCTGCAGAGGCTGTGCCTGCCAGCACAAAACGGGCGCTTGGCACCGCCTGGCGCACGCCCGGCCAGACCGATGCCAGAAACCAGTCGACCGCATCCTCGTTGGGCATGTAGTCGAGCAAGCCGATGAACATCAGCGCAGGCGTCTTGGGCGAACTGAAATCCGGTGGGCCGACGCGCACCGGCCGCGGCGGGATGTTGGGCAGCACCGAACTCGGCAGCGACGCAAACAAGTCGCGTTCGGCTTGGCGGCAGAAGAAGTAGTGCTGGCTCGTTTGCAGGCGCAAACGCGTGCGCACGATGACGCGGTCGTTGAACAGCCTGAGGAACGCGCCGACCCATTGTTTCGGACCCCGCAGTGCCTCCCACGGCGGTTCGTACAGCGCGTCGTCGAAATCGACGATCACCGGCACATGCGCCGGCAGTGCGAGCTTCATCGCGGGGCGGATGTAGCGACTGACGATCAGGTCATACGAAGACAGGTCGATGTGCTTCGCGACTTCTCGTGTGACGGACCGCGACGTGATGTCGAACCGCGGTCGACCCGCGATGCCTTTGTTGGCAATTTGCAGGTCCACGATTCGCGCCGCGCCCAACGGCGTTGCGCTGACTCGGCCATGGTCGGAGGCGCCGGCTCCGAACGTCAGCACCAGCACATCGACATGTCCGTGACGGGCCAGCGCATCGATCAGCAACCGTGACCGATGTGCCGACCCCCACTTTTGCAGAGGCGATATGTAGCTGACGACGAGGATCGAGGGGCGAGACATACTTTTTATTGCAGATTCGGGGCCGCATCCACGGTGCCGGTAGTATCTACGGCCACCAAGACATCCGCTGGGTCCGAGCGA
>DASQOS010000060.1:0-7947 GCA_035644375.1 Rhizobacter sp. | reverse complement strand
CTTCTGTCTTGCCAGAAGAAAGTCACCAAAGAAGAGGCGCTCAACACCAGCCGATTTGGTCCCGTTGCTTTCGGCTACACGGTGACATCCAGTGAAGCCCAGCCAAGAACCGCTGCCAAAGTTTCAAGCCTCGTAAAAACTTCTCGCCGCGGACCGGCACAGCTGACTCCACAAGCCGTCGGTCGGAATCGGACGGCTCCTTCAAGCGTGCGGTGGGTTCGCGCAAACAAAAGGGCTTTTCCTCTAGAAGGAACCGAGACTACTTTCTACTGCGTGCGGTTGCGACCGGCTGTGCGACGAAGTCAGCGAGCAACCGGTCAGGTAGCATCCACCCCCACATGAACTGGCCCTACGAACTCCAAATAGGTTGGCGCTACACCCGAGCCGGCAGAGCCGGCCGAAAGAACGGCTTCATCTCTTTCATCTCTGGTGTCTCGATGCTCGGCATCGGGCTCGGCGTGGCCGCACTCATCATCGTGCTCTCCGTGATGAACGGCTTCCAGAAAGAAGTGCGCGACCGCATGCTCTCGGTCATCGCGCACATCGAGGTGATCGACGCCCAAGGCGCGGCGCTGCCCGACTGGCGCGCCACCATCGCGCAGGCCCAACAGAATCCGCAGGTCGTCGGCGCCGCGCCCTTCATCGCCGCGCAGGCGCTGATCGCGCGCGGCGACGACATGCGCGGCGCCGTGGTGCGAGGCATCTTGCCGAACGAAGAAGCCACCGTCACCGCCGTGGCCGCACAGCTGCGCGACACCACCTTCGCCAAACTCACGCCCGGCGCCTGGGGTGTGGTGCTCGGCAGCGAACTGGCGCGCTCGCTCGGTGTGGCCATCGGCGACAAGGTCACGCTCATCGCCCCCGGCGGGCAGATGACACCGGCCGGCGTCATCCCGCGCCTCAAGCAGCTCGACGTCGTCGGCACCTTCGATTCGGGGCACTACGAGTACGACAGCACGCTGGCGCTGATTCATGTGGAAGACGCGGCCAAATTGTTTCGCGTCGACGGCCCGACCGGCGTGCAGCTGCGCCTGAAAGACCTGAACGAAGCGCGCCTGGTCGCCGCCGAACTGAGTACCCGCATGGGCCCGCAGGTCATGGTGCGCGACTGGACCCGCACCAACAGCAATTGGTTCTCGGCCGTGCAACTCGAAAAGCGCCTGATGTTCATCATCCTCACGCTGATCGTCGCAGTGGCTGCCTTCAACCTCGTGTCCACGCTGGTGATGACCGTCACCGACAAGCGCGCCGACATCGCGATCCTGCGCACGCTGGGTGCGAGCCCGCGCAGCATCATGGGAATCTTCATGGTGCAGGGTGCCGCGTCCGGTGTCATCGGCACTCTGGCCGGCGTGCTGTTCGGCTTGCTGATCGCCTTCAACATCGACGTCATCGTGCCGGCCATCGAACACCTGCTCAACACCAGCTTCCTGCCGGGCAGCATCTACCTCATCAGCCGCATGCCGAGCGACCCGCAATCGGGCGACATCGTTCCGATCACCGTGATCTCGCTGGTGCTGGCCTTCGTGGCCACGCTCTATCCGAGCTGGCGTGCCAGCCGCGTGCAGCCGGCCGAGGCCTTGCGCTATGAATGAGCCCAGGTCCGAAGAAGTCATTCACGGCGTCAACCTGCACAAGCGCTTCACGGAAGGGGGGCTGGACGTCAACGTGCTGCAAGGCATCGACCTGACGGTGCTGCGCGGCGAGGCGCTGGCCATCGTCGGGGCCTCGGGCTCCGGCAAGAGCACCTTGCTGCACGTGCTCGGCGGCCTGGAGGCGCCGACGCAAGGCACGGTCCGTCTGGCCGGCCGCGACTTCTCGCACATGAACCTCAGCGCGCAAGGCGCGTGGCGCAACCAGCACCTCGGCTTCGTCTACCAGTTCCACCACCTGCTGCCCGAATTCAGCGCGCTCGACAACGTGGCGATGCCGCTGCGCATACGCCGCATGCACAAGCCCGAGGCGCGGGCGCAGGCGGCCGCCGTGCTGGCCCAGGTCGGTCTGGCCGAGCGGGTCCACCATCGCCCGGCGCAGCTGTCGGGCGGCGAGCGCCAGCGCGTGGCGATCGCACGTGCGCTGGCGGGTCGGCCCGCCTGCGTGCTGGCCGATGAGCCCACCGGCAACCTCGACCGCCGCACCGCCGACGGCGTGTTCGACCTGATGCTCGGCCTGGCCCGCGACCAGGGCATGGCCTGCGTGATGGTCACGCACGACGCAACGCTGGCCACGCGCTGCGGCCGGGTGCTGCACCTGAGCCTGGGCAAGCTGCAGGTTTGATGGCTGCGCCCGCCCCACTGCGGTGCGGGTGTCCGATGCCAGTGCATCGACTTGATGCGCTGTGCGCCGCTTGATTCAAGCCGCCGGGCCGATGGCGCTGGCACCGAAGTTGCTGATTCCTCTGTCGAGAGATGCGACGCGCGTGCAGTGCGATCGCCGATCAGCAAAGACCGCTAGGGTTCCGAGCTTCAGGCCACTGAGGCTGCCTGGTCCGAGAGCAGTCGGCCGCATGTACAGGGCGCGAAGCGCTCAAAGTGTGGCTCCACGGAGGGGCAAAAGCCCGGGAGGAAGCGGTCACGCCCATGCCCTCTCGCTTTGTCCGATGACTTCAGGAGCCCGCCTTGTCTGCACCCCCCGCATCGCCCCGGCGCCCCTCGCTGTGGGTCATCGCCGGCCCGTTGTCGCGCCGGCACTACTGGATGTTCGCTGCCATCGGCCTGCTCGTGCCCTTCATCCTGTGGGCGGCGCTGTCGGCCTCCGCTTGGGTTGACCCTGTGTTCTTGCCCGGGCCGGCGCGTGTGTTCGCACGCCTGGCCACCTGGCTGATCGAAGACGACCTGATGACCGATGCCGGCATCAGCATCTACCGCGTGATGGTCGGCTTTCTGCTGTCGGCCGTGCTCGCCTTGCCCCTGGGTTTGCTGATCGGCGCGTTTCGCCCGGTCGAGGCGCTGCTGGAACCGCTGACCGACTTCATCCGCTACATGCCGGCCGTTGCCTTCATCCCTTTGGTGATGCTGTGGTTCGGCATCGAAGAGAGCGCCAAGATCTCGATCATCTTCATCGGCACTTTTTTTCAGATGGTGCTGATGGTGGCCGAGAACGTGCGGCTCGTGCCGCGTGCGCAGATCGAGGCGGCGCAGACCATGGGGGCGTCGCGTGAAGAGATCATCCGCCTGGTGCTGCTGCAGTCGGCCAAGCCGGCGATTCTGGACACGCTGCGCATCACCATGGGCTGGGCCTGGACCTACCTCGTCGTGGCCGAACTCGTCGCCGCCAACTCGGGCCTCGGTTACTCGATCCTGAAGGCGCAGCGCTTCCTCAAGACCGACGTCATCTTCGGCGGCATCATCCTGATCGGCGTGATCGGCCTGCTGATGGACCAGGCCTTCCGGTGGCTGCACCGCAAGGCCTTTCCTTACCTGCACGGCCGAGGATGAACGCGATGAAAAACGAAATCCTCCCGAGCAAGGTCACGATCCGCCACCTCGGCAAGGTCTACGACGGCAGCACCACCGGCGTGGCCGCGCTGCAAGACATCAACCTCTCGGTCGAGCACAACGAGTTCATCACGCTGGTCGGCGCCTCGGGCTGCGGCAAGTCGACGCTGCTGCGCATCCTGGCCGGGCTCGAATACGCCACCTCCGGCGAAGCCTATTGCGATGGCAAGCGCATCGACGGCCCCGGCGCCGAACGTGCCATGGTGTTCCAGCACTACAGCCTGTACCCGTGGCTCAGCGTGCTCGGCAACATCAAGTTCAGCCGCGGCCTGAAGGCCAACCGCGGCGACATCACTTCGTCGGATGTCGAAGCGGCCTCGGGCCGCGCCGACGCCCTGCTGAACCTGATCGGCCTCGACAAGGTGGCCGACTCCTTCCCCAACCAGCTGTCGGGCGGCATGCAGCAGCGCGTGGCGATTGCACGTGCCTTGCTGGGCCGGCCGTCGATGCTGCTGATGGACGAACCCTTCGGTGCGCTCGACGCGCAGTCGCGCGAGGTCATGCACGACATGATCCTGCACATCCACCGCATCGAGAAAACCACCATCGTGTTTGTCACGCACGACGTCGAAGAGGCCATCTACCTGGGCCAGCGCGTGGTGCTTATGGAGCCGCGCCCGGGGCGCATCCACAGCATCTACCCGGTGCCGCTGCCCCGGTCGCGCGATCAGGACATGAAGCACACCGCACCGTTCCGCGAGCTCAAGGCCGAGATCCTGGCGCGCATCCGCGAAAGCTCGGGCATGGCGACCGACCTCGAACTGCTCGACAAGCTGTGCGCGCAAAGCTCGGCGATGTGACCTCTGGCTGACCCACCCATGCAAATCAGTTTCGACTCGCTCACCCCGCTGGCCCGCTCTGCGGTTCCCGCCACCTCCACGCGCTTCGCACCCGAGCTGGTGCTGTGGGAAGAGACCCTCCCCGGCGGCTGCCACTGGTCGGGCCGGGTCCGCCGCGGCAACACGCTGCGCCTGACCGACCTGAGCGGTCAGGCCAATGTCGCGGCGCTGTTCTACAACTTCGAGGACCGCAACGAGCGCTACAACATGCCCGACACGCTGAAGGCGCAGCACACCGCGTTGCTGACCAAAGGCCACGCGCTGTATTCCGACATGGGCCGCATCCTGTGCTCGATCCCCGAAGACAGCTGCGGTTGGCACGACACCGTTTGCGGCGTGCTGGACGCCGCGCGCACCCGCACGTTCTACGGCGAGGCGCGCTACCAGGAGCACCGCAACGACATGCACCGCAACGGCATGGACGGCTTTCTGGTCGAGCTCGGCAAGTGGGGGCTGGGCAAGCGCGACGTGGTCGCCAACGTCAACTTCTTCAGCAAGGCGTCGGCCGATGCCGAAGGCCGCTTGCGCTTCGACACCGCGCACCGCGCGGCCGGCCAGTTCGTCGACCTGCGCTTCGAGATGAACGTGCTGGT
Source organism: Rhizobacter sp. (assembly GCA_035644375.1). Lineage (GTDB taxonomy): Bacteria > Pseudomonadota > Gammaproteobacteria > Burkholderiales > Burkholderiaceae_C > Rhizobacter. Next base: position 3,018 of record DASQOS010000060.1, on the reverse strand, counting down.
CGTGCTGTCGACCGCGCCGCACCCGTTCGACCCCAACGGCACCTACGACCCGCAGCCGGTGACGCTGACCGCGTGGCGCTCCGGCACGGCCGGCGCCGACGATGTGTGCCGCCATTCATGCCCGCAGAACGACCGCGGCTTCATCAACACCGAACGCTACTTCCTGTGAGGTCCGGCACGCCATGAGCATCGTCGAAAGCACCCTCGACCCGGCCTGCGCCGTGATCGACGACACCGTCGCCGCCGGCGAGCCCTGGATGTTGCGCATCGAGCGCGGCCAGGTATTGCGCATCGTCGACATCGAAGGCAACCAGGCCGTCGACACGATCTTCTACAACGCCCGCGACCCGCTGGAACGCTACAGCCTGACGCACACCATCCAGGCGCAAGGCGGGCTGTACCTGACGGCGGGCTCGCAGATCATGTCCAGCGAAGGCCGCCCGCTCTTGACCATCGTGGCCGACACCTGCGGCCGCCACGACACGCTGGGCGGCGCTTGCGCCTGCGAGAGCAACAGCGTGCGCTACGGGCTTTCGACGCGCTACATGCACGCGTGCCGCGACAGCTTCATGCTGGCGATCGCACGCGACGACGAGCGCGGTATGCGCAAACGCGACATCGTCTCCAACATCAACTTCTTCATGAACGTGCCGGTCACGCCCGAAGGCCAGCTGAGTTTCGAGGACGGCATCTCGGCGCCCGGCAAATACGTCGAGATGCGCGCCGAGATGGACGTGACGGTGCTGGTGTCGAACTGCCCGCAGCTCAACAACCCGTGCAACGGCTACAACCCGACGCCGGTGCGCATGCTGGTGTGGGACCCTCTTTGAGCCCAAGGCTCCGGGCCTGGGACGACCAAGGCCTGTCATGTCCAACGCAGGACGACCTGCTGCGAGTGTGTAGACCGACATGTTCGACAAAGTCCTGATCGCCAACCGCGGCGCGATCGCCTGCCGCATCATCCGCACGCTGCGCCGCATCGGTGTCGCTTCTGTCGCGGTGTACTCCGAGGCCGATGCCGAATCGCTGCACGTCAGCATGGCCGACCAGTCCGTCTGCATCGGCCCGGCCGCCGTCAGCGCCAGCTACCTCGCCGCCGACCGCATCATCGAAGCCGCCCTGCAGACCGGCGCACAGGCCATTCATCCGGGCTATGGTTTCCTGTCCGAGAACGCCAACTTCGTCGAGTGCTGCGAGGCCGCCGGCCTGATCTTCCTCGGCCCGACACCCGAGCAGATGCGCCTGTTCGGGTTGAAGCACAGCGCACGCGCGCTCGCTGAACAGGCGGGCGTGCCGCTGTTGCCGGGCACCGGGCTGCTGGCCGACATCGACGACGCCTTGTCGCGCGCCCACACCATCGGCTACCCGGTGATGCTCAAAAGCAGCGCCGGTGGCGGCGGCATCGGCATGCAGATGTGCATGAGCGCCGATGAACTGCGCGCTGCGTTCGAGTCGGTGCGCCGGCTCGCGCAGGCCAACTTTTCCGATGGCGGCGTGTTCATCGAGCGCTACATCGCCGACGCGCGGCACATCGAGGTGCAGGTGTTCGGCGATGGCGCGGGCCAAGTCATCGCGCTCGGCGAACGCGACTGTTCGCTGCAGCGGCGCAACCAGAAAGTGGTGGAGGAAACGCCCGCGCCGAACCTGCGCCCCGAGGTGCGAGACGCCTTGCTCGCCACCGCCTGCAAGCTCGCCCAGGCGGCTTCGTACCGCTCGGCCGGCACCGTTGAATTCGTCGTCGATGCGCCGACGCAGCAGTTCTTCTTTCTCGAAGTCAACGCGCGCCTGCAGGTCGAACACGGCGTGACCGAAGCCGTGACCGGCATCGACATCGTCGAGTGGATGCTGAAGCTCGGCAGTGGGGATCTGGCGCCGCTCGCCTCGATGAAAGTCGAACCGAAAGGCCACGCGATTCAGGCCCGGCTGTATGCCGAAGACCCGGCCAAGAATTTCCAGCCGTCGACCGGCGTGCTGACCGAAGTGATCTTTCCGGACGACATCCGCGTCGACACCTGGATCGAGCGCGGCACCGAGGTGAGTTCGCACTACGACCCGATGCTCGCCAAGCTGGTCGTGCACGGCAGCGACCGCGCCGATGCGCTGGGCCGGCTCGGCCGCGCGCTCGCGAACACGCGTGTCGCCGGCCTGGAGTCGAACCTCGACTACCTGCGCGGCGTGATGTCGTTCGCGCCGTTTGCCGAAGGCCGCCACACCACGCGCAGCCTCGCGTCGTTCACTGCGCCGAGCCGTGCGTTCGATGTGCTGTCACCGGGTGTCCAGACCTCGGTGCAGGACTGGCCCGGCCGGCTCTGGTACTGGAACGTCGGCGTGCCGCCTTCAGGGCCAATGGATGCGTTGGCACTGCGCCTGGCCAACCGGCTCATCGGCAATGCGCCGGGCGATGCCGCGCTCGAGATCACCGTGGCCGGGCCGACGCTGCGTTTTCGCAGCGACCAGCGCGTGGCCATCACCGGCGCGCCGATGGAGCTGATGCTCGACGGCGTGGCCGCCGCGATGAACAGCGCGATCGACGTGCGCGCCGGGCAGACCTTGCGCATCGGCCGCGTCACCGGCGCCGGCTGCCGCGCTTACCTGGCGGTCGATGGCGGCATCGACGTGCCGCTGTACCTCGGCAGCCGCTCCACGTTCACGCTCGGCCAGTTCGGCGGGCATGGCGGGCGTTTGCTGCGCGCCGGCGATGTGCTGCATGTCGGCAAGTCGGCCGACTTGCCGGCGCTGGCAAACGAGGCCGTATCGCGTCTGCTGCCGAGCTTCACGACGCACTGGGACATCGGCGTGCTGATCGGCCCGCACGCGGCGCCCGATTTCTTCACGCTGGGCGACATCGAGACTTTCTTCGCGACCGACTGGCAGGTGCACTACAACTCCAGCCGCACCGGCGTGCGCCTGATCGGCCCCAGGCCGACCTGGGCGCGCAGCGACGGCGGCGAGGCGGGGCTGCACCCGTCGAACATCCACGACAACGCGTATGCGATCGGCGCGATCGATTTCACCGGC
>DASQOS010000059.1:0-5933 GCA_035644375.1 Rhizobacter sp. | reverse complement strand
CGGGAACGATGCGGGCGGGGTAACTCAACATGCTGTGCCTTGTTCATTTCAGCCCCAACTGCTTCAGGATGGCCTTGCGAAGGCCTTCACCGATCTCTTGACCGGGGTGTCTTGGCAGTGTGGACTGTTTGCCGTTCAGATAAACCTTGGTGTGCTTGCTGCCCTCAAAGAACTGAGCCCCGCACGACGCAAGGTGGCGCTTGAATTCGGAGACTTTCATGAGAGTTCCTATGCTCAAATTTATTGGCCATGCGACATTCCTTTTGTGACTCTCTGCCCTTGATCACCGGGGCAGGCGCGGTGCGATGCCGAATCGTCTGCCAATTTGGCCTGGACGATGGCATCTAACGACTTCGACTTCGATCGGGCAAGCCCGGGTTCGATTGATCGCAGGCAGACAATAAACAAAAATGTTTACTTTGTCAAGCAAGACCAGACCACGCGTCAGCGATGGCGAGTTCGCATCGTGCAAACGATGCGTCACAACGCACGATGAGCTTGAGGATCATGTTTTTCCTTTTGCCCCTCCGACATGAAAGAGGCAAAAAACAAGGCCTGACCCGTGCACCCTCTTGCTCTTGCGCCCTAGGCGTCCGCTTGAAGGAAGGGCGTCATGATTGAACGAGCTTGTTGGTCACGGCATCGAGTTCGGCGAGATTCGGGAACTTCTTGAAGGCTGTAACTGCATGAGAGACGCTGAAGTACTCAAACCCTTTGTCTTTGTAGATGTTGTTCGCAGCTTGAAGTGTTTTGAGTTCTCCCGGAGAAAGGACCTGCTGTTGTAAAGGAAGGCTCTGATATGACCGTTCCAAGTTATGGCCGTACTTGTCTTTTACAGCCTTCTGATTCACCGCTTCCAAGTGACGGGCCTTCAACTCAAGTTCGATTGCTCGACAGTTCAGAAAATAGGGCACAGGGGAGAAGCTATCTGTAGGTTCTACGAGCGCGCGACGACATGCGAGGAATTGTTTGGCCCAAAGGTGAAAGCCAACCGGTGAAAGGTTGACATGAGTCCCTGGTACTGGGATGACGACGTTCGTGACCATGAGGCAAGGTGGCTTGATGCCCAACGATTTAAGCGGCGCCGTCAGGCGTGCGCTTGAAGGAGGGGCGCTGCGTGACAAAGCGCTCGTTCTTCAGGCCGACCCATATGAAGCCGGTTGTTAGGGCCTCGTAACGTGGCCGTTTGTTCTCTCGAAGGAAATGAGTGTCGCGCAGGGGGCGTGCGTGTCCGGTGCATAGATAAGCCGGTGGCCGTCAACGAAGTAGCGCCATAGCCCGCCTGTACAACCGCCGAGAGGCAGGATGGTAAAGCCGATAGTCGGCATGGGATGCTGGGCGATGGTTGTAATGGCCTCTAACACGCGGCCTTGCAGGCGTTCGTCTTTTATGTTGCAGAGGGAGCGAAGGAACTGGAGACTCATCGAAAAGTAATACTCAGGAAACGAGGGCGTGACATGAAGATCTTTGTTGGCGAAGTCTTCCGCGAAATTTTTTTTTCGTTCGTCGAGAAGTCTTGTTGGACCTTCAATTCCTTCAGTCCAGAGACGCAGCAGCGCATCATCGAGGTCATCGGGCCAACCGAGTACCACGAGGCTCTCAGACAGAAGTTCTTTCGCGGTTGACTCGGCCGCGGTGGCTTCTCTCTTTGAAAGAGAGTTGGCGGCGACCAGCGTTGCGGCATGAGTTCGAATGTGCTGTGCGCGACGGACTGCTGTCGGCACATATTCTTCCGCGCGATTGCGCCTGCCGAAAAGGCGCCGAATTGTTGCAATCATTGGCTGGGCCCTGCATGTTTATCTGGAGTTGTTCGACTTTAGTCAAGCACTGGATTGCTTCTTGTGCATTTCGACGACCGTAACAACTGCGGCGACGAGCGACACGATAGATCCAATGGTTACCTGTATCGACTGGCCAGCGGAGGAGTGCGAATCTAACCAAGTGAAGCAGAGCATTGCAATTGACAGAACAGACAACACTGTCGTCATTACGATCGCGACGATCAACTCGCCGCGAGGCGCCAATTCACACGAGATGTAGATGAAGAGCCAGCCGAACACAGCTGACGAGAACATCGGAGAAACATAGAGAAAGTACCAGCCATCGGTGCTTACGATCCCGCTCATCTTCACTGCGAACCACTGAAAGAGACCGAACGCGACCGCGCCCAGAGTCGATCCGACGGTAGCCGCAATTGGCAGAAGTGGCCACCGCCACCAAAGACTTGATGAGATTTGCTCTGCTTCTTCGTTCATGTGAAGTTTCCCTGGGTTGTGCAGGTTTCCGAAAGAACGTGTCAAGTGTTTGTGAGCGATGGCGCCAACGTTGAAGTTGCGGGCCACAACGGCGCAGCAGAACTGACCGAAGCGAGAGCGCGCGCCACGCCGTTGTGGATCCGAAAAGGTTAGGCACTTGGTATGTGGTGAAACATGAAATATGCAGCGACGGGCCACCCGACAAAAGCCGCGAGACTGATTGCGGCCACACCTAGCAAGTGCTCAGCGAACGCGCCGACGACACCTACCACCACAAGGCTCAGCACAAAGAACAGAACGGGCGGCCACCAACTGACCGTCCAGCCGTAGTAGCCGAGATAGGCAAAGCCTGTTATGACACCTGCGAGCGCTGACAACGTGAGGACTGTTCGGAACGCTTCACTTGCTCCGAGGAAATGTTTGACGTGAAGCTGCTGGTAGAAAACGAAGAGGCTGAAAAGCAGATAGAACCCAAAAGATGACCAGGAAAGAGATTGCACGTTCAGTCCTTTGTTTTCGTTGATGCGAGCGTTGGTGATGCCAGGATCACCCGCATCTCACCCTGCGCAAGGGATGTAAGGGTAAGGCCTTGCGTGTTACCCCCCCGGCGCGAACCCACTGATCTCACTCGCCATCGTATCGACCTTGCCGCTGGAGATGTAGGGCGGGTTGCACACCAGAACAGCGCCGGCCATCCGCTCCATTGAATGGGTCGGGCCGCGCAGCACGAGTCTGTGGGCGAAGTAGGCGAGTTGGTGCGGGCTGTACTGCATTGCTTTGTCCTCAGCTTGCCTCGGTGGCGTTGGCCAGCAACTCGGCGATGCCGGTCGGCACGACACCTCGCGCGAGCATGCGCTTGAATGCCTCGTACACGTCGGTCTTCGAGCCGGCCTTGCGCAACGTGTCTTCGTCGTTGAACCAGACGTAGACGATCACCTTGACCGGGCTTGACGCGAAGCGGAAGAACAGCCGGTACCGATCCGGCATGCTCTTTTTCACGCGCCGCCAGTTCGTGTTGTCGGAGCCGAGGGTCTTGCCGAGCCGGAAGTCGGCTGCGTCGGGGTTCGCCGGCACAAGCTGGGTGATGGCGCGATAGACCGACGCCAGCAGCTTGGTCTGGGGGTGGGTCTTGTAGCCCGCGGGGTCGTCCGCCGCGAGCTGGGTCACCAGCGCTTCGAGTTCGTCGAGAGCGGCTTTGAAGATGCGGTGGTAGTAAACGCTCCAGCCGTTGGCGATCATCGGCTGGCCTTTACTTCAGCTTCACGCCCTTGACCAGCTTGCCGATGCGGCGAAGCTGGTCGGCATCGGCCGCGACGATGTCCTCCGGGTGCTTGGTCATCTGCGCCTCCATGAATTGGAGGAAGCCGGCCACCACCGGATCGCCTTCGTCGTCCCGGGTCTTGCGCTGGGGCGCCTTCTTCGCCGACAGCAGCACGGCGCCGTCAGCCACCACCGTCACCTGAACCTTGCCGCTGAACTCGGTGTGCGCGTTGAAGAACCCGGCCGGCAGGCGAATGCCGCGCGAGTTGCCCACTTGCACGACCGTCCCCTCGTACCGCTCCTGCCGCTCCTTCGTCTCGCTCATCGCCGCCCCTTGATGTGTGCACGCCCGTAATTACGTCATCTTACGCCTGAACCCGCGGCTTGTGGAGACGTGTGCATCGACGGAAAGGCCGTGCGTGGCACCTGGCCGATGACGGCGCGGGGTATGCGGGCGGCGTCGTGTCGGCGGGATCGAGGTGGTGGGTCAGCGCATCCCCGACGCCAGGATCACCCGCATCTCACCCTGCGCATCGCTGACGGTGCGCTGCTGTGCGAATCCGCCGCTGGCCTGCAAGCGCTTCAGAACGGCGGGCCCCTGCCCCAGCCCAACCTCAAACGCCAGCCACCCGTCCGGCGCCAGATACCTCGGCGCCTCGCGAATCAGCTTCTGCAGAATGCGCACCCCCAGCGGCCCGCCATCGAAGGCGAGTCGCGGCTCGAACCCGCTGATCTCGCTCGCCATCGTGTCGACCTTGCCGCTGGAGATGTAGGGCGGGTTGCACACCAGCAGGTCGACCGCGCCGTGGAACTCGGGCTGGTCGAAGGGTTCGAGCAAATCGCCGGCGCGCCACTGCACGCGGCCCGACAGACCGAGGTGCTCGCCGTTTCGAGCGGCCAGTTCAACCGCTTCTTCAGAAAGATCGGACGCCCACACGCGTGCCTTCGGTTCGTGGTGCGCCAAGGCCAAGGCCAGGTTGCCGGAACCGGTGCAGACATCAACCACACGCAGGCTGCCCTTCGCGGCGGCCAAGCCGCGCAGCAGATCGAGCGCCGCGTACCCCAGCAGCTCCGTCTCGTGCCGCGGAATCAGCGCTTCCTTGCCGGCCAGCATCTCCAGCCCCATGAAGCGTTGCCGCCCACTCAGGTGCGCGAGCGGGATGCCGGAGACGCGCTGCGCGATCCAGCCGTCCAGGCGGGCCAGCGCGACAGCGTCGAGTTCGGGCAGCGGTGTCTCTGCGGCGGCCTCGACCGACAAGGCCAGGCCGGCGGCCAGGTGCCACAGCACGTGCAGTGTGGCCTGCACCGTTTCTTGCGGTTTGTCGGGCAGCAGCTGCAGGTGCGCAGCCAGTTCGGCGCAACGCGTGTGTAAGGCGTGGGTCTCGGTCATCGCCATGGGCGCAGTCTCTCAGGCGCCGACTTCGAACACCGGCTCGACCAGCACTGGCCGTGCATGCAGGTAGTGCGTGGCGCGGCGTTTGGATTCGATGTCGCTGTAGATGAAGCGGGCCTGGTCTTCGCCGATGCCGAGCGCGGCAGCCAGGTCGGCAACAGGCACCTGGTGGTTGTGCGCCCACAGCGCCACGTCCATCTGGTGGTAGGGCAGCGCGAAGTAGAACTCGTCCTGCCCTTGCGCCATGCTGTAGGTGTCGGTGGTCGGCATCGCGTTGCACACCGCTTCGGGCAGTTCGAGGTGGCGCGCCAGTGCATAGACCTGGGTCTTGTACAGGTGGGCGATCGGCTTGATGTCGGCCGCGCCGTCGCCGTTCTTGACGAAGAAACCCTGGTCGTATTCGAGCCGGTTCGGCGTGCCGATCACCGCGTAGTTCAGGCGGTCGGCGTGGAAGTACTCGACCGTCTTGCGGATGCGCTGCTTGAAGCTGGTGGCCGAGACGATCTGCAGGTACTCGCGGATCGGCAGGCGCTTCTCCGAGATCTGGCCTTCGGGCGACTGCACCACGAGCTTGAAGAAGTTGAGCCCGCCCTGCGCACCGCCGCTGATCGCGATCTTGCTCTTCCACAAGTCGTTGTACTCGGGGAACAGCACGCGGATCGCGTCGTCGCGCCAGCGGTAGCAGCCGATCGCCTGCAGCGTCGCGCCGATGCGCTCGGTCGTGTGCTCGATGCCGAGCTGGCGTGCCACCTGGCCACCCAGATCTTCGCTGGCCGCCGACGAGTCATGCTCGGGCAGCAGCAGGCCGAACACCTTCTTCGGCCCGAAGGCCTTCACCGCGAGCGCGCCGCACACCGAGCTGTCGACGCCGCCCGACAGCGCGATGATCACGCCGCGCTTGTGCAGCTGCTGCGCGACGGCGTCGACCATCCAGCGCGTGATGCGCTCGACTTCGGCCGCGCAGTCGATGCGCAGCGTCTCAGAGCTCAGTGCGGCGCCCATGGCTCAAGCGGCCTTCTTGCGCG
>DASQOS010000058.1:0-5641 GCA_035644375.1 Rhizobacter sp. | reverse complement strand
CGCCGCCAGGTTGCGCGACGGCACGATGCGGCCATAGACACGGCGGCCTTCATCGGCAAACCATTCGATGATGTCGGCTGCCGCCAGCGCTTCGGCGCGTGCTTCCCTCAATGGCTTGCCTTGCTCTTGGGTCAGCAAGCGCGCAATGTCTTCGGCTCGTTCGCGCAGCAGCGCGGCCGCACGGCGCATGGTGTTGGCGCGTTCGATGGCCGGAATCCTGCGCCAGGCTTCAAAGCCCCGCTGGGTCGCTGCCAACGCACGGTCCAGGTCGGCGATGCCGGCATGCGCCACCTTGCCAATCGGCTGGCCCGTGGCCGGGTTGACCACGTCCAGGGTCTTGCCGCTGATGGCATCCACCCATTCGTTGTCGATCAGCAGACGGGTATCGGGGTACGAGGCATTCATGGAGGATCCTTTTCAAGCTTTCATGGCATTCGTCAAAATGGACAGCCCTTCGTCGAGCACCGCGTCTTCGATGGTCAGTGGGAACAGGAAACGCACGACGTTGGCATGCACCCCGCACGTCAGCAGCAACAGGCCGGCATCGCGAGCACGGGTCTGCACCCGCTTCGTGAAGTCCGGGTCGGGCGTGCCATCGGCCTTGGCGAACTCGACCGCCACCATGGCGCCCAGACCACGCACGTCGCAAATCTGCGGCACCACGGAGCGCAGATCGTTCAAGCACTCCAGGACGCGTCGGCCGAGCAGCGCAGCACGTGCCGCCAGTTGTTCTTGCTCGATGACATCGAGCACCGCGTGGGCTGCAGCAATCGCCAGCGGATTGCCGGCATAGGTGCCCCCCAGCCCGCCAGGCGCGGGAGCGTCCATGATGTCCGCACGGCCGATCACGCCGGACAGCGGCAGGCCACCCGCAAGACTCTTGGCGATCGTCATCAAATCGGGCAGCACATCGTAGTGCTGCATGGCAAAGAGCCGGCCGGTGCGCGCGAAGCCGGTCTGGATTTCATCGGCAATCATCACGATCCCGTGCTTGTCGCAGGTCTCGCGCACCGCACGCATGAATTCAGGCGGCATCACATAGAAACCTCCCTCGCCTTGTACCGGCTCGAGGATCATGGCCGCGACCCGCTCGGGCTCGATGTCGGATTTGAAGAGTTGCTGCAGCGCGCGAATTGAATCGTCAACCGACACGCCATGCAATGCGACCGGCGCAGGCACGTGAAAGATGTCGCCGGGAAAAGGCCCGAAGCCGATCTTGTACGGCGCGACCTTGCCGGTGAGTGCCAGGCCCATGAAGGTGCGGCCGTGAAAGCCTCCGCTCAGCGCAATCACGCCCGGACGGCGTGTGAAGGCACGCGCGATCTTGATGGCGTTTTCAACCGCCTCGGCACCCGTCGTGAAGAACGCGGTCTTCTTGGCGTGCGCACCCGGCGCGAGGTGATTCAGGCGTTCGGCCAGCGCCACCGAGCTTTCATACGGAACCACCTGGTAAGCGGTGTGCGTGAACCGTTCGAGCTGCTGTTGAACGGCTTGGATCACACGCGGGTGGCGATGGCCGGTGTTGAGCACGGCAATGCCCGCGGCGAAATCGATGTAGCGACGGCCTTCGACGTCCCACAGTTCGGCATTCAGCGCTCGTTCGGCATAAATCTGAAAACCGATGCCGACGCCGCGCGGCGTGGCCGCCTCGCGGCGCTGATCGATCTGGCGGTTGCTCAGACCCGATGCCTCGACGCGGGTCGTTTCAATGGGTGTGGATATGTTCATGGTGAATCTCGCAGTCTGAATCCTGACGCAAGGCCTTTGGACGGGTGGCCAGTCTAGCCCGTATGCGGTTCATCGCTGCGCCGCAGAGCTGAACCCTGACGCGCATGCGGCTCAACCGGCTCGTCGGGCGAAGGGGGCCGCACAGTCAGTACATGTCGCTGCCGGAACTGCCCGGCGCCATGTTTTCAAACTTGGTGAGCGGCTTGAGGAAGGCCAACTTCACGACGCCGGTCGGGCCGTTGCGCTGCTTGCCGATGATGATCTCGGCGACTCCGGGCTCCTTGGAGGCTTCTTTGGTGTAGTAGTCGTCGCGGTAGATGAACATGATCACGTCGGCATCCTGTTCGATAGCGCCGGACTCGCGCAAGTCGCTCATCATCGGGCGCTTGTCGGTGCGCGACTCGACGCTGCGGTTGAGCTGCGAAAGCGCAATCACCGGGCACTTCAGTTCCTTGGCCAGCGACTTCAGGCCGCGCGAGATTTCGCCGATCACGGTGGCTCGATTTTCCTCGCTGCCGCCCCCGCTGCCGCTCATCAATTGCAGATAGTCGACGATGATGAGCCCGAGCTGGCCACACTGCCGGGCCTGTCGGCGCGCACGTGCACGCAATTCGCTCGGTGTCAGCGCCGCACTTTCGTCGATGAAGATGCTGACCTTGCCGAGCTTCTCGACCGCTTCCGACAGGCGGCCCCATTCGTCGTCGCGCAGGGCGCCGGTTCGCAGGTGCGACTGGTCGATGCGCCCCAGCGATCCGACCATCCGAAGCGCCAGTTGCGAAGCACCCATTTCCATCGAGAACACCACCACCGGCAGCCCCTCGTTGACGGCCACGTGCTCACCGATGTTGAGCGCAAAAGCCGTCTTGCCCATGGAAGGCCGCGCCGCCAACACCACCAGATCGCCGGCCTGGAGGCCCGAGGTCATGCGGTCCAGGTCATAAAAACCAGTGCGCACGCCGGTCACCTCCTCGGCACCGTTCTCATGCAGCTCGTTGACACGGTCGATCAGCTGCACCACCAACGCGTCCATGCTCAAAAAGCCCTGGCGTGAGCGGGAGCCTTCTTCGCCGATCTTGAAGATCTTGCTTTCGGCCTCATCCAAAATCTGCGAAACCTGACGCCCTTGCGGATTGAAGGCCGCCGTGGCGATCTCATCGCTGGCGGCCACCAGTTTGCGCAACACAGCGCGCTCGCGAACGATCTCGGCATAGCGGCGCAGATTGGCCGCGCTCGGCACGCTTTGCGCCAGCGCATTCAGGTACACCAGCCCGCCGCAGTCCTCTGCCTTGCCCAGGCTTTGCAATTGCTCGAAGACCGTGATGACGTCGGCCGGCTTGGTGGCATTGACCAGGCCGCCGATCGCCGCGTAGATCAGCCGGTGCTCGTAACGATAGAAATCACTGTCGGTCAGCAGGTCGCCGGCACGGTCCCAGGCGCTGTTGTCGAGCAACAAACCACCCAGGACACTTTGCTCCGCCTCGATCGAGTGCGGCGGGATGCGCAGCCTCGCGACCTCGTCATCCGGGTGCGATGCATTGGACGGAAATTCGGTGTTGGAAAAGACGGCAGCCATCGGTGAATGATACGTTTGTCGCCCCTTGCAGCCTGTGCACAAGGCTGTGGAAATTCAGTGCGTTGCCAGTGAAGATCGGGGCCTCACAAAACAAAAGGGCCGGCAAAGCCGACCCTTTTCTCGGGAGCGCGAAAGCCTCAGTCGGCTTCGCCCACCACCACCACCTTGACATCCACCACCACGTCGGTGTGCGGAGCCACGGTGACGATGTGCTCGCCAACCGTCTTCAGCGGACCATTGGGCAGACGCACTTGCGATTTCAAGATCTTGAAGTCGATGCGTGTCAGCGCTTCTGCGATGTCGTTGTTGGTCACCGAGCCGAACAATCTGCCATCGACGACGGCCTTTTGCGTGATGTGAACGGTGCGACCGCTCATCTTTTCGCTCAAGGCTTGCGCGGCAGCCAACTTGTCGGCGGCGACCTTTTCGAGTTCGGCGCGCTTGGCTTCGAATTCCTTGATCGCCATTTCGGTGGCACGACGTGCCTGGCGGGTCGGAATCAGGTAGTTGCGGGCAAAGCCGTCTTTGACTTTGACCACATCACCCAGGTTGCCCAGGTTGGTCACTTTTTCAAGCAGGATCACTTGCATGATGTCGAGTCCCTTCAGACCTTGTGCTGGTCGCTGTACGGCAGCATGGCCAGGAAGCGGGCACGCTTGATACAGGTGGTCAGCTGACGCTGAAAGAATGCGCGGGTACCGGTCAAACGAGCCGGCGTGATCTTGCCGTTTTCGCCGATGAAGTCGCGCAGCGTGTCGATGTCCTTGTAGTCGATTTCTTCGACGCCGGTCACCGTGAAGCGGCAAAAGCGCTTGCGGCGAAACAGCAGGGACTGTTGGTTGCGTTTGGGTTTGCGGTCCTTGGAGAACCGGCCTTTACCACGTGGTGGGGGCATTTTTCACCTCTAAAAAATATCGATCCGGGTACAAACAGATGAGCCGTTAAAGGGCTCACTCGAATTCGGTCACATGAAACACCGTGCCTCGGCCGTTGCGCTGATGGGTCAGAAAGCCGGCGTAGACCGCCGAACTTCCAATCTCCATCTTCAGCAGGCGTTGCGTGATATCCCCCAGAACCACCGCTTTGATCTCCATGAAGATCTGGCGGGGTTGACCTGCTTCCGTGACTTGCGATTCATGCTTGAGGCTGAAATCGCAAGCCGGCAAACCGGCCGGGGTGTACCTCACAGCGCCTCGCTCTACCAACAGTGCCGACAGAACCACTCGGTTCATTCACGGCGCCCAGGTCGAGCCAACGGCCGCTGGCGTCTCAGGCTACGGCCTCCTGGGGCGCTTTGCGGGCGTCTTCCTTTTCGACCTGTTTCATCATCACCGACGGGCCGGCTTCGGCCTTGGTCTTCGAGACGGTCAGGTGACGCAACACGGCGTCATTGAAGCGGAAGCCGGTTTCGAGTTCAGCCAAGACTTCCTTGCTGCACTCGATGTTCACGCACAGGTAATGCGCCTTGGCGAGTTTCTGGATCAGGTAAGCCATCTGACGACGGCCCCAATCCTCGACGCGATGGACTTTGCCGCCGCCGGCGGTGACCACGCCCTTGTAGCGTTCCAGCATGGCTGGAACCTGTTCGCTCTGATCCGGATGGATGAGCAAGATGATTTCGTAATGACGCATGAAGACTCCTTCTGGTTTCCGTCAATGGAAGCCACCCCGTAGGCGTCTGTGTGACGGTCCAGAATGGACCTTCAACCGGGTGTGGCAAGGTAAGCCCGCGAGTATACCCGCAAATGAAGGGCCGAAGCCCTTCAAGCCGAGCAGTTGCTGGAGGCGTCAGCGGGCTGCGAGGCGTTGCCAGGTCTCGACAACGGTGTCCGGGTTCAGGGACATCGAGGCAATGCCCTCGTCGGCCAGCCAATCGGCGAAGTCGGGGTAGTCGCTCGGACCCTGTCCGCATATCCCGACGTATTTGCCGGCGGCCAGACAGGCAGCGATCGCCTTGGAGATCAAGACCTTGACGGCCGGATCGCGTTCGTCGAAATCGCGCGACAGGATTTCCATGCCCGCGTCGCGGTCCAGGCCGAGCGTGAGCTGAGTCAGGTCGTTGGAACCGATGGACATGCCGTCGAAATGCTCCAGGAACTGCTCGGCAAGGATGGCGTTGCTCGGGACTTCGCACATCATGACGATCTTCAAGCCGTTCTCGCCGCGTTTCAGACCCCGCTCGGCCATCATCTCGTTGACGCGCCTGGCTTGTTCCAGCGTGCACACAAACGGCACCATGATCTCGACGTTGGTCAGCCCCATGTCCTCTCGCACGCGCTTCAACGCTTCGCACTCCATGGCAAAGGCTTCGCGGAACGACTCGCTGATGTAACGCGATGC
>DASQOS010000057.1:0-6486 GCA_035644375.1 Rhizobacter sp. | reverse complement strand
CTTCGATGGTCACGCCCAAGGTGTTGGCACGGTCGCGGTCGATGCGCAGCGAGGCCTGCAGACCCCGCAGCTGGGAATCGCTGGTCACGTCGCGGAACATCGGGTCGTTGCGCATCGGCTCCTGCAGCTTGCTGGCCCAGTCGTTCAGTTCGCCGGCCTGCACGCTTTGCAGGATGTACTGGTATTGCGCCTTGCTCTGGCGGCCGCCCAGCTGCAGGTTTTGCACCGGCCGCAAGAACAGCGTGATGCCGGCAATGTCGCGCGACTTGCGCCGCAAGCCCTCGACCACCTGCTTCATCGGCATGCGCTGGCCGCGCGGCTTCAGGTTGATGAACATGCGGCCGGTGTTCAGCGCGGCCCCGTTGCCACCACCGTTGACCGAATTGACCGTCAACACATTCGGGTCGACGCGGATCATCGCCGCCAATTTTTCCTGCAGCTGCACCATTGCCGGAAACGAGATGTCTTCCGAGGCTTCGGTGCTGGCGCTGATCTGGCCGATGTCTTCTTCGGGGAAGAAGCCCTTCGGAATCGTCACGAACAGCCACACCGTGGCCACCAGCGTGGCCATCCCGAGCACCAGCATCGCCCACCGGTGGCGCAGCGCGGCGTCGAGCCAGTGCGTGTAGGCCGCGAGCATCGCGTCGAAGCCGCGCTCGAACGAGCGCACCAGCGCACCGGGCCGCTTCTTGTGATCCTCATCGCTCAAAAAGCGGCTCGCCAGCATCGGCACCAAGGTCAGCGACACGAAGGCCGACACGACGATGGCCAGCGACACGATCACCGCGAATTCATGGAACAGCAGGCCGATCACACCCGGCATGAAGAAGATGGGAATGAACACCGCAACCAACGAGCTGGAGATCGACAGGATCGTGAAACCGACTTCGCGCGAGCCGCGCAACGCCGCCTGAAACGGCGGCACGCCCTCTTCCACGTGACGCATGATGTTCTCGAGCATCACGATCGCGTCGTCGACGACCAGGCCGACCGCCAGCGTCAGGCCGAGCAGCGAGATGTTGTCGAGGCTGTAGCCCAGCCCCCACAGCAAGGCCACCGCGCCGACCAGCGAGACCGGCAGCGACAGTGTGGGGATCATGGTGGCGACGAAGCGGCGCAAGAACAAGAAGATCACCAGCACGACCAGCACAACGGTGCCCATCAGCGTCAAGTTCACGTCGTGCAGCGAATCGCGCACCGACACCGAGCGGTCGTTCAACAACGAGATCTTCACCGAGCTCGGCAGCTGCGACGCGAAACCCGGCAGCGCGCTACGCACTTCGTCGACCACCTTCACGGTGTTGGCGTTGGGTTGGCGCCGGATGGCCAGCGTGATCGAGGGTTCGCCATTGAAGGTGGCCGAAGTCTTGACCGTCTCGAAACTGTCGTCGACCCGGGCCACATCGCGCAACCGCACCGGGTTGCCGTCGCGGGTGCTGACAATGATGGACGCGAACTCGGCTGCGTTGCGCAACTGGCGGTTGGCCTGCAGCGTCAATGTTTGCTGCGGGCCGTCGAGCGTGCCGACCGGCGTGTTCGAATTGGCCGCGCTGATGGCGGCGGTCAATTCGTCCAGGCTGATGTTGCGCGCCGCCAAGGCCGCCGGCAACACCCGCACCCGCACGGCGTAGCGGCGCTGACCGAAAATGTCGACCTGCGCCACGCCTTCCAGCGTCGACAGGCTCGGCGAGATCAGATGCTCGGCGAAGTCGTTCAAGTCCGACAGGCTCAGCGACGGCGAGGTCAGCGACAGCAGCAGCACCGGCGCATCGGCCGGGTTGACCTTGCGGTACGCAGGCGGCGCGGTCATGTCTTGCGGCAGCGAACGCTGTGCCCGCAGCAGCGCGGCCTGCACGTCGACCGCGGCAGCGTCGACGTTGCGGTCTTCGTCGAATTCCAAGGTCAGCGAGGTGTTGCCCAGCGTGCTGGTGGAACTGATCGTGGCCAGCCCGGGGATGGTGGAGAACTGCTTTTCCAGCTGCAGCGCCACCGAGGTCGCCATGGTCTCGGGGCTCGCGCCGGGCAGCGCCGCGGTCACGTTGATCACCGGCGTGTCGTAGCTCGGCAGTGCGGCCACCGGGATGCGCATGTAGGCAAGGACACCCGCCACGACGATCGCCAGGTTCAGCAACACCGTCATCACCGGACGGCGGATGAACAGCTCCGACAAGTTCATGGCGCTGCCGCCGACCCGGCTTTCTCGCTGCCGCCGCCCCGGGGCGCGCCGGAAGCCGGATCGGCCGGCCCGCTCGCCGCTTTCTCGACGGCCGTTGCGCCAGGACGCAGGTTTTGCCGCCCATCGATCACGACACGCTCGCCGGCGCGCACACCCTTGACCACCGCGTCGCCTTGCGCGGACTGCAGAACTTCGATGGGGCGCGCTTGCGCCTTGTTGTTCTCGTCGACGACGTAGACGATGTCGCCCTTGGCGCCCTGGATGATGGCGGCTTGCGGCACCAGAATTGCCGCGGCCATCGTCTGCACCACCATCTTCACGTTGACGTAGGCGCCCGGCCACAGTTTTTGCGCGGGATTCTTGAACACCGCCTTGGCCTTGACCGAGCCCGAGTTGGCGTCGACGGTGCTGTCCAGGAACTGCAGCAGGCCGGTCATCGTGCCGGCGCCTTCCGGCAGTTGCGCGATCACCTCGCCCTTGCCTTCGCGCAAGCGCTGCAGCGCTTCGTTGAGGTTGCGCTGCGGCAGGCTGAAGCTCACCGCGATCGGGTCGATCTGCGTGATCGTCACCAGCGCGCCCCCGCTGGGCTGCACCAGGCTGCCGGCAAACACGTTGATGGCGCCGGCACGCCCCGCACTCGGCGCCACGATGCGGTTGTAGCCCAGGCTCACCCGGGCCGCTTCGATCGCGGCTCGGTCGTTGGCCACCACCGCGGCAGCCGCATCGACCACCGACTGGTTGGTGTCCACCGCGCTTTGCGCAATGAAGTTCTGCGCGAACAGATCGCGGCTGCGCTCGAGCTGGCGTTTCGCGTCGGCCAGCGCAGCGAGGTCCTTGTCGAGCTGCGCCCGGGCCTTGGTCACGTTGACTTCATCGGTGCGCGCATCGAGCGAGAACAGCGGTTGGCCCGCCTTGACGAACTGGCCTTCGCGAATGTGCACCTGCGTGATGACGCTGCTGACCTGCGGACGGATCTCGACGTTGTTCAGCGCGGTGACGGTGCCGGTGGCATCCAGCACCACCTGGTAGTCCCTTTGCTGCGCACGCACGGTGCTGACGGAAACCGGCGGCCCCCCAGCAGGGCCCTTGGATTTGGGAGCCTGGTTGCCGATGTAGTACCAGGCCGCGAGCGCAACCAAGGTGCTGACCACCAGCACGATCCAGATTTTTTTCTTGTTCATGGGGTCTAGACGGAGCCAGTGCGCCATTGTCGATCCATGTGGGGCTTCGGAGTGCGGCGCAATCGTGTGTAGAAATGCAAAGTTGGGCGCACTGCCGTCAGTGCTTGCCCGTCGAACCGAAGCCGCCGTCGCCTCGGTCGGAGGCGCCGAATTCATCCACCCGCCGGAACCTGGCCTGCACCACCGGCACGATGACCAGCTGCGCAATGCGCTCCATCGGCTGCACGGTGAAGGGGGTGTGCCCCCGGTTCCAGCAGCTCACCATCAGCTGCCCCTGGTAGTCGGAATCGATCAAGCCAACGAGGTTGCCCAGCACGATGCCGTGTTTGTGGCCCAGGCCCGAGCGCGGCAGGATCAACGCGGCCAGACCGGGGTCGGCCACGTGGATCGCGATGCCCGTCGGGATCAGCTGCGTCTGGCCCGGCTCGAGCACGATGGGCAGGTCCAGGCAAGCGCGCAAGTCCAGGCCGGCACTCCCGCCTGTGGCATAGGCCGGCAACTGTTCGGCCATGCGGGCGTCAATCACTTTCAGATCAATCGTTGTCATGGCATTTCTTGACTAGCGACGAACCTCAGCGGGCCGGCGAGCTTCTCGATTCGCCTCACATTGCTTCGGTGCCATACGCTTCTTTCCGACATTTGGCGCGGTTGGGCGAACACCGGCACGGCTTCAATTCGTTCAAGCGCAATTTCGGTATCTCGCCGCCGCTGATCGCCTTGTCCTTGCTTTCCGATGCGGCTCACCGCACCGTGAGCAAAACCTTCAACTTGGCCAACACATCGGTCACAACGTCGTCTGCCGCACGACCGGCTTTCTCGGCGCCGCGCGCTTCCCAGTCGAGGCTGCGCAGTTGATCGGAGAGGACAACACCTTTCACTCCCTTGGCGCCGATCAGTTGGACCTCGAAGGGATAGCCTTTGGCCCGAGTCGTCACCGGGCAGCACAGCATCAATCCCGTCGCTGCGTTGTAGGCCTTCGGCGACAGCACCAGCGCCGGCCGGTGGCCGGCTTGCTCATGCCCAGCCTGCGGGTCATGGTTGAGCCACACGACATCGCCTTGGTCTGGTGCCGCAAGCTTGCGGCTCACCATGTTTCGCGTCCCAGCGGCGCACCAAAGTCCACGGGTGCATGCCGGTTTTGTTTCGTGATGCCATCCAGCAGGTCTTCGAGACGGTATTCACGCTGTGTCGGCTCCAGCACGATCTTGCCATCTTCGGTCTTCAGCTCAAGGCGATCACCCAGAGCGATGCGAACTTCCTTCATGGCTGCGGCCGGCAGGCGCACCGCGCTGCTGTTGCCCCACTTCACAACTTCAACTTGCATGGTTTACCTCTTTGCACGATGTGTCTACAGTGTAGATACTCAAAGGTTCTGTGTCAAGCGATTTGTGCAGGCGCATAGGCCGTCGAAGTATGAAGATGAATTCACCGCCACGGGAGATGAACCATGCAGATGAGCCGAGTCCAATTTCAACCTTGGTTCGCATGCCGCGTGCCTTGCAACTCCAGCCCCGGCGCACGTCATTCGTGCGGCCGAGCTTGGTCGCTAATCAGGTGCCACTTTGAAAGAGGAATTGGAAGAGATGCGGCCGGCGATGTCCTGCATCAGCGCGCGGGCCAACGTGAGCTTGTCGGCCTGCGGAATATCTCGGTGGCCCTGGGCGTCCACCAGCACCAGTGCGTTGTCGTCACGCCCGAAGGTGGCCGGCCCGAGGTTGCCGACGATCAGCGGCACGTTCTTGCGTGCCAGCTTGGCACGCGCATGCTTCAGCAGGTCATGGCTTTCGGCGGCAAAGCCGACGCAGAACGGACGCCGCTGCGGGCCGGTCTCGGGCAGGCGCGCCACGGCCGCGAGGATGTCGGTGGTCTCGACCAGCTCGAAAGTGGGCGTCAGTTTGCTGCCATCCTTCTTGATCTTGTGCTCGGACAAGCTGGCCGGCCGCCAGTCGGCCACCGCCGCCGTGGCGATGAACACCGTGTGCTGCGGCGCCAGCGGCAGCACGGCGTCCAGCATCTGCTGCGCCGTCTGCACGTCGATGCGGCGCACGCCCCGCGGCGTGGCCAGGTGCACCGGGCCGGCCACCAGCGTGACCGCGGCGCCGGCGTGCACCGCGGCGCGCGCGATCGCGAAGCCCATCTTGCCGCTGGAGCGGTTCGTGATGCCGCGCACCGGGTCGATCGGCTCGAAGGTCGGCCCGGCCGTGATCAGCACGCGCTTGCCGAGCAAGGGCTTGGGCCGCAGATGGGCGATCAGCTCCTCGAGCAGCTCGGTCGCCTCCAGCATGCGCCCGTCGCCGACCTCGCCGCAGGCCTGGTCGCCGCTGGCCGGGCCGAGCACCGTGACACCGTCGGCACGCAGCTGCGCCACGTTGCGCTGCGTGGCGGGGTTGGCCCACATCTCGCGGTTCATCGCCGGCGCCACCAGCAACGGGCAGGTGGCGATCGGCCTGGCCAGGCACAGCAGGCTCAGCAGATCGTCGGCCCGGCCGTGCAGCAGCTTGGCCATGAAGTCGGCGCTGGCCGGCGCCACCAGCACGGCGTCGGCCTCGCGCGTCAGGTTGATGTGGGCCATGTTGTTGGCCACACCGCCCGCCGCGCGGTCGTCCCATTGGCTGCTGAACACCGGCCGGTTCGACAGCGCTTGCAGGGTCACGGCCGTGATGAAGTGCGCTGCCCCTTCGGTCATCACCACCTGCACGCTGGCGCCCGCCTTGATGAGCGCGCGCGTCAGTTCGGCGGCCTTGTAGCAGGCGATGCCGCCACTCAGGCCCAGAACGATGTGGCGGCCCTGAAGATCCAGTCTTTCAGTCATGGGGTGCTCGTGTGCGGCTGGCTCGAACAGGTCCAGGGGTTTACAGCGCAGACCAGCTGCGTGACATGTCGGACCAGTTGAACAGCACGCGCACCGCCTTGCCGTAGACCTGCTCGCGAGGCAAGAAACCCCAGACCCGCGAATCGGCCGAGTTGTCGCGGTTGTCGCCGAGCATCAGGTAGTTGTCCGGCGGCACGGTGCATTGCCACTCGCCGGCACGCTGGCTTGAACACTGTCGCGCCAGTTCCACTTGCTCAGGACTGAGGGGCATGCGCCCTTGCACGAACGGGTTGATCTTGATGCTGTGCTGCAGGCCT
>DASQOS010000056.1:0-3956 GCA_035644375.1 Rhizobacter sp. | reverse complement strand
CTGGACCACGAACTCGCGCAAGGCCTTTCGGCCGTGGTGATCGGCTGGGTCAGCGAACACTGGGCGGCACGCCAGGCCTGGCTGCAGCGCTTGAATCAAGCCGATTGCCGGCATGTCGTGCTGCTCGTGCTGGTGGCCGAGCCCGGCCCGGTCGACGCCTGCGGGTTCGATGTCCGGCCCTTGACGCAGGTCCTGCTCTGGCAGCAGCACACTGAGGCGCCGCAGCGCGTGCGCGGCCTGCTGGCCCAGCTCGCGCGCGATGCGCTCGAACGTGCCGACCCCAAGGTCGGCCTGCGGATCTTGCTGGTGGACGATTCGCGCACCAGCCGCACCAAGTACCAGCGCCTGCTCAAGCGCCAGGGCCACGCCGTGGTCACCTGCGAGCACGCCGACGCGGCGCTGGCGGTGGTCGAACGCGAGAGCTTCGACCTGGCGATCATCGATTACCACATGCCCGGCCTGAACGGCGCCATGCTGTGCCGTGCCTTGCGCAAGCTGCCGGCCACGCGCGAGCTGACCTTGACCATCCTGACCGGCAGCTACGAAGAAGGCGTGATCAGCGATTGCCTTTCGGCCGGTGCGGCCGAGTGCATGTTCAAGGCCGAATCGGACGAGCTGTTCCTGGCGCGCGTGCAAAGCATGGCGCGCCTGCGCGAACGCGAGGTCCGGCTGGACGACGAGCGCGCCCGGCTCGACTCCATCCTGGCGTCGGTCGGCGATGGCGTCTACGGCGTCGACCGCGCCGGTGTCGTCACCTTCGTCAACCCGGCCGCGCTGCGCCTGCTGCAGTTCACCGACGCCGACGAACTGGTCGGCATGCCGGCGCACGAGCGGATTCACTTCGCCGACGAAGGCGGGCGCCCGGTGGCGTCGGACGTGAGCTTCTTGCAGCAGGCCTACGAGCTGGGCGATTCGCTGAGCGACTGGCAGACCGTGTTCTGGCGCGCCGACGGCCAGGCGCTGGTGGTCGAATGCACCGTGCGGCCGCTGCACCTGGACGGCCGGTGCGAAGGCGCGGTCGTGGCGTTCCGCGACATCGCCGAACGCAAGCGCATCGACGCCGAGCTGCAATGGCAGGCGGACCACGACCACCTGACGCAGCTCTACAACCGCCAGCACTTCGAAGACACGCTGGAGCAGGAGATCGTCCGGCTCAAGCGCAGCAGCGAGCGCTCGGCGCTGCTGTTCATCGACCTCGACCGCTTCAAGCAGATCAACGACTCCGCAGGCCACGCCGCCGGCGACGCGCTGCTGGTGAACATCGGCCACAAGCTCAAGCGCCGTTCGCGCCAGTCGGACATGGTGGCGCGCCTGGGCGGCGACGAATTCGCCGTGCTGCTGCGCAACGTCGACGACATCAAGGTGGCCGAGCTGGCCGAAAAATACCGCAGCGTGCTGGAAGAGATGCGCTTTGTCTACAAGGCGCGCGAGTTCGACGTGTCCGGCAGCGTCGGTGTGGTCGCACTGGACCGCCACACGCTGGGCCCGGCCAAGGCGATGAACTGCGCCGACGCCGCCTGCCAGATCGCCAAGCGGCAGGGCCGCAACCAGGTTCACCACTTCGATGCCGACGATGACGCGGCCGCCGTCACCGCGACGGGCCAATCGTGGGTCGAACGTCTGCAGCAGGCGCTTGCCACCAACGCCTTCGCGCTGCAGTTCCAGCCGATCCTCGAGCTGCGTTCGCTGCCGGCCGGTGCGGCCGTTGACGACACCGCGGCCGCGCGCCTCGCGGCATTCACGTCGCGTGCCGGCATCTACGGCTATGAGGTGCTGCTGCGCCTGGACGATGCCGAAGCGCGCCTGCCGCCGCGCGCCTTTTTGCCGCAGGCCGAGCGCTTCGAGATGCTGCCCGCCCTCGACGGCTGGGTGCTCGACCACCTGGCGACGCGGCTCGCCGAGAAACCGCCGCGCGGCACGCGCTTTCACGTCAATGTCGCGACCGTGTCGCTGCTCGATGCGGGCTACCGCGCGCGCCTGGCGGCCATGCTCGACAAAGGCGTGTTCGAGCCGGGCCAGCTGTGCCTGGAGTTGAAGGAAAGCGACGCCATCCGCCAGCTGATTCCGGTGCAGCCGGCGCTGGCCGAGCTGGCGCGGCGCGGGCTGAACCTGATGCTCGATGAATTCGGCGGCGGTTTCGACAGCCTGGGTCTGCTGCGCAGCCTGCCGTTCACGGCCGTCAAGCTCGACGGCAAGGTGATCCAGTCGCTGACGCACGACGCGCTCAGCGGGCCGGTGGTGCGCGCGATGACCGAGCTGGCCCACGCGATGAACCTGGTGGTGATCGCGCCGCTGGTCGAAGACACGCAGACCTTGCAGCGTCTGCACGCGGCGGGCGCCGATTGTGCCCAGGGGTTTGCGCTGGGCGAATCGGTCGACGGCTGGAAGCCGCGTGCCGCGGCACTGTCCGCACGCGCCAAGGGCGACGGGCGCGTCCGCCAGGCGTGGGCGAAGACAGCGCCGGCCGAAGGGTGTGGTTAACCGGGAGGGCGGACCGGTGATGGGATGGGCCCAGTTTGGCGCCGGCCTTACTCAAGCTGTCGGTTGCAACAGCGTCCGGGCTGGCCTTGAGAATATGCAGCCACCACCTGCGTTTATGGCATTGCACCAATGACCAGTGATGACGTGCTGGTACAACAGCCCCCTGCTGTATTCACCCATCCCAACCTCACCCGGGCAGCCACGCATGGCGCATGTGAAAGAATTTTCCGGTTTGGGGGCGGGCTTGGCGTCGCGGTCGAGACGGGCCTTCTGTTCACATGATCCATCCAGCATCACCTGGCAACACAGGAATTAGCGCCATGACATCTCAGGCCACGGCCACACAGGCCATGCCATCCCAGCGGTTCTCAGGCACCCGCCCCGACGTGCTGGTCATCGGCGGCGGCCCGGCCGGTTCCACCGTGGCCACGCTGCTGGCCGACAAGGGCCACGATGTGGTGCTGTTCGAGAAAGCCCGGCATCCGCGTTTTCACATCGGCGAATCGCTGTTGCCGATGAACATGCCGCTGTTCGACCGGCTGGGTGTGCGCGCCGAGGTCGAGGCCATCGGCATCACCAAGCTCGGCGCCGAATTCGTCTCGCCCTGGCACGACCACACCAGCCGCTTCATGTGGGGCGACGCGATGGACAAATCGTTTCCGTATGCTGTGCATGTGCGCCGCTCCGAGTTCGACGAATTGCTGTTCCGGCTGGCGGCCACCCGTGGTGCGCGAGCCCTCGAAGGCCGGCGCGTGATGCACGTCGACATGGACGGCGGCGGCGACGGAAGGGCGCTCGTCAAGGTCAAGGACGGCAGCGGCAGCGAAACCGAATGGCGCCCGCGCTTCGTCATCGACGCCAGCGGCCGCGACACCCTGCTGTCGAGCCAGTTCGACGCCAAGCTGCGCAACCGCAAGCACGCCAGCGCGGCCCTGTTCGGCCACTTCGCCAACGCCCAGCGCAACCCGGGGCGCTTCGAGGGCAGCATCTCGCTGTTCTGGTTCGACCACGGGTGGTTCTGGTTCATTCCGCTGCGCGACGGCACCACCAGCATCGGCGCGGTTGCCAACCCCGGCTACTTCAAAGACAACCGCAAAGGCAAGAGCCTCAGCGATTTCCTGATGGACACGATCGCGCTCGCTCCCAAGCTGGCCGACCGCCTGAAGGATGCGACGCTGCTCGATCCGGCCACCTCCACCGGCAACTATGCCTACGCCTCCAAGTTCTGCCGCGGCGACCGTTTCGTGATGATCGGCGACGCCTATGCCTTCGTCGACCCGATGTTCTCGTCGGGCGTGTACCTCGCGATGAACAGCGCCTTCGAAAGCGCGGTGGCCGTGGACCATTGGCTGCAGGGCGACACCAAGCTGGCCGAGCAGCAGTTCCGCCGTTTCGACAAGGTCATGAAGCGCGGCCCCAAGGTGTTCTCGTGGTTCATCTATCGCATCACCTCGCCGGCGATCCGCAAGCTCTTC
>DASQOS010000055.1:0-2966 GCA_035644375.1 Rhizobacter sp. | reverse complement strand
GGCATGTCACCGTTGCGCAAGGCGGCCTCGGCATAACGCGCATAGAGGCGAACCACGCCGACGCTGTTTTTGTACCACTGGCCGCCGCCCACATGCAGCACGCAGCCGCGCTCCTCGGCGGGCAGCCCGGCTTGGCACAGAACCCGCAGCGCAGTCTCCGGCGCAAGCGGGGCATAAGGGTGGTTCAGACCGTTGTAGACGACCTCCGACGTGACGGGTTGAACGCCGCCGAAATGGTGAAGATCGGCACGCGACTTGTGCGAAATGGAAATGAAATGCCGTGCGTGCCGAAAACCGCGGCGGATGTAGCGCTGGTAGAGGCGACCGGTGAACGAGGTGGGGTTCTCGTCGATGTCGCCCAACGCCGAGCGCAACGCCAGCAAGTCATGGCAATGCACCACGTGCGGCCGGTCGGCCGCATGCGGAACCCACGGCCCCAGCGCCTGGTCGCAGAACACGTACAGCGTGTCGGGCGGGTCCAGCCGCATCGCCGCCCGCATCCGGCGCGGAAAGATCAGGTACTGATCGACATACCCCGCCCATTTGGACAGCCTCCCGGTGGGCAAGCGCCGATGCAGCACCGCCTCGGGTTGCCGCAACGCCACCGGGTGGCCGCGCGCCCGATAGGCGTTCACCAGCATGCGCGCGAAGTGCTCCTGGCTGCGTGAGCCCAGGAAAGCGGGGTGGGTGTAGAGCACGAGGTTCATCGGCAAGCTCGGTCAGGCTGGTGCTGCCGCCTGGGCTGCGTGTCGCCGCAGGTTCCAGGCAAAGTAGCCACAGGCCGCCACCATGCCGACGAGTCCGGTGGCGGCATTGATCATGAAGCTTCCGCGCACGCTGGACACATCGACCAGGCTGGCTGCCACGGCGGTTGCGAGCAGCCCCGTCGACACCGACAGACTCACCGGCATCACCCAGCTACGCGCGCAGCCGATGCCGTAGATCGTTCCACCCCAGGCCGACAAGGTCGAGGCCGCGATCATCCACACCAGTTCGGACTGCAGCGCCCCGTACGCGCCACCGAGCACCCACAGAATGGGTGCGGGAAAAACCACCGCCAACGCCACCAACGAGGCCATGACCGCGGCGTAGAACAGGTTGATCGCGACAAACCCGGACCGGACGTCGGCCGGTCGGTGGCTGCGTGCGAAGTACGGCAGAACCAGCGCCGCGGAAACCGCGCCGACGACGGTGAACAGCGCTCCCAGGCGACCCAGGGCGCCGACTTCGGCCACGCGCTCGGCGCTGCCAAAAACACCGATCAGCCACAGCGCGATCTGGCTGCTCAGCACGAAGTACACCGAGTTCGGCGCTTGTTTCCAGACATGGGCTCGCAATGCCTGGGCGTGAACGCCGGCGGCCAGCACGGGCAACTCGATGTGCTTGTCGAGGTGCCTGCTCAGCACGACCCAGTAGCCCGCCGCGGCGCCCAGGTTGACGAGGCAGGCCACGGTGGCATCGAGCGCAATCCAGGTCGCGGCCATCAACAGGCACAGCTTGGTGACGTTGATGGCCAGGTCGAGTTTTTGCTGCAGGCTCACATGGCCCAGCAGCCGGGCGATCGACAAGGCCAGACCAGCACGCACGTTCAGCGCGGCCGTCGCAACGATCAACACGGTGAGGGCCGCCACCTGCCAGGGTGCAGCGTGCTGGCGCAGCAGCAGAAAGACGAAGCACGGGATCATCACGCCAAACGAGAGCCACGCCAAACGCCGGTGCAGCGCATTGGCGTCCGCGACCAGGTGCCCGAGCGTTCCGCGCTGCGTGGCGAAACGCCCGCCGATCGCCAGCACGGCGGTTGCCAGCCCCAGATCGGTGAGGATGTTGGCGATGCTGACCATGCTCACGGCCAGGGTGTAGTACCCGTACTGCGCCTGCTCCATGTAGCGCACC
Source organism: Rhizobacter sp. (assembly GCA_035644375.1). Taxonomy (GTDB): domain Bacteria; phylum Pseudomonadota; class Gammaproteobacteria; order Burkholderiales; family Burkholderiaceae_C; genus Rhizobacter. The sequence goes on along the minus strand of DASQOS010000055.1, from coordinate 1,073 downwards.
ATGACGATGCCCGATCCGAAGCCGATCAGTTGCACCGCCACCTGCGCCGACGCGAAACTGCCGAGCCGTGCGATGCGCCGTCGAGTGATCAGTGCGCTCACCGATTCGGCCCTCAGCAGTCCAGCAGCTTGCGAAAGTAGGCGATCGTCGGGGCGAGACCGTCTTCGAGTGAGACTTTCGGCTCCCAGCCCAGCTTGTTCTTGGCGATCGAGATGTCGGGGCGGCGCTGCTTCGGGTCATCGCTGGGCAAGGGCTTGAAGGCCAGGCGCGAGTTGCTCTTGGTCATGCGAAGCACCGTCTCGGCCAACCTCAGCATCGTGTACTCGCCCGGGTTGCCGATGTTCACCGGGCCGGTCAGCGAAGCGTCGCTGGCCATCATCCTGACCATCACCTCGACCAGGTCGTCGACGTAGCAGAAACTGCGTGTCTGCTGGCCGTCACCGAAGATCGTGATGTCTTCACCGCGCAAGGCCTGCACGACGAAGTTGGACACCACGCGCCCGTCGTTGGGGTGCATGCGCGGCCCGTAGGTGTTGAAGATGCGAACCACCTTGATGTCCAGCGCGTGCTGGCGGTGGTAGTCGAAAAACAGCGTTTCCGCGCAGCGCTTTCCTTCGTCATAACAGGCACGCGCGCCGATGGGGTTCACGTTGCCCCAATAGTCTTCGGTCTGGGGGTGCACGGCGGGGTCGCCGTAGACCTCGCTGGTCGAGGCCTGCAGAATGCGGGCGCCCACGCGCTTGGCCAGCCCGAGCATGTTGATCGCACCGTGCACGCTGGTCTTGGTGGTCTGCACCGGATCGTGCTGGTAGTGCACGGGCGATGCCGGGCAGGCCAGGTTGTAGATCTGCCCCACTTCGACGTACAGCGGAAACGTCACGTCGTGGCGCTGGAACTCGAAGTACTCCGACGACAGCAGCTGCCGGATGTTCTGCCGGCTGCCGGTGAACAGGTTGTCCACGCACAGCACGTCGCGCTGGTCCTTGACCAGGCGCTCGCACAGGTGCGACCCGAGGAATCCGGCGCCGCCGGTGACCATCACGGTATCGTTCATGGACGCTTCTTTCTTGATT
>DASQOS010000054.1:0-2508 GCA_035644375.1 Rhizobacter sp. | reverse complement strand
TTCGCTCGCCTGACCCGTCGTCGGGGTTCAACCACCGCGGCAGCGGTTTAGTTCAACGTTAAATAGGCAACTCAAAATTAAGCACAACAAGTTGCCTAATCTGCCGAGCTGCTTTTGTTGGTCTGGCGCATCTTCCCTCTGAAAACTGCCATTTGGAAGCCCCATGGAGGGTGAATTGCGGGCGCAATAGGCAGCCTAAAAATTCACGGATGAACACCATCCTTGCCGTCGGTCGACAAGACGGCTGCGTTCAGGTTCGCAGTGTCGGAGCCCTGGCAAAGTGTCGTCCCGCCCGGCACTGGCTCAGTCGCACGCAGGCTGACTTCCTCTGACCGCGTGCTCGGCCCTCCCAGAAGCTGGTCAGCGCCGAACTCGCTCAGTCGAACTGCGCTCCGCAGCCCTTGCGCAGACCGCCGCTCGGGCAAGCTCGGTGGTTTTCCCTGAGGAGCGTTTTTCGCGCGCCCGATTCTCTACACTGTGTTCGCGTCGGCGCTGGCCGGGACGCCGCCACAAGCGGCTTCATAGCGGCACCGCGACGATCTTGCTCAGGAGTTCGCACACGATGAATGCTCCCTTGCCCGAAGCCGTTCGCAAGGCGCTTGACAGCGTCACGCTGGACGACAAGTACAGCCTGCCGACGGGCCGTGCGTTCATGAGCGGGGTGCAAGCGTTGGTGCGGCTGCCGATGCTGCAACGCACGCGTGATGCGGCGCAGGGGCTCAACACCGCGGGCTTCATCAGCGGCTACCGCGGCTCGCCGCTCGGTGTGTATGACCAGGCGCTGTGGCAGGCCAAGAAGCACTTGGCCGCACAGAACATCGTGTTTCAGCCGGGCGTGAACGAAGAGCTCGGCGCCACTGCGGTGTGGGGCACGCAGCAGTTGGCGCTGCGGCCGCAAAGCTGCAAGTTCGACGGCGTGTTCGGCATCTGGTACGGCAAGGGGCCGGGCGCCGACCGCTGTGCCGATGTGTTCAAGCACGCCAACATGGCCGGCACGGCGCCGCATGGCGGCGTGATCGCGCTGGCCGGCGACGACCACATCGCCAAGAGCAGCACCGCTGCACACCAGAGCGACCACCTGTTCAAGGCCTGCGGACTGCCGGTGTTTTTTCCGTCCAGCGTGCAAGACATCCTGGACATGGGCTTGCACGCGTTCGCGTTGAGCCGCTTTGCCGGCGTCTGGTCGGGCATGAAGACGATTCAAGAGATCGTCGAGTCGTCGGCCGGCGTGTCGGTCGACCCGGACCGCGTGAACATCGTGCTGCCGCAAGACTTTGTGATGCCGCCGGGCGGCCTGCACATCCGCTGGCCCGATTCGCCGCTGGAACAAGAGGCGCGGCTGATGGACCACAAGTGGTACGCCGCGCTGGCCTACATCCGCGCCAACCGGCTCAACCACACGGTGATCGATTCGCCGAACGCGCGCTTCGGCCTGATCGCCAGCGGCAAGGCCTACAACGACACGCGCCAGGCGCTGGCCGATCTCGGCCTGGACGACGCCGCCTGCCGGCGCATCGGCATCCGCTTGCACAAGGTCAACGTGGTCTGGCCGCTGGAGGCGACGATCACACGCGCCTTTGCCGAAGGCCTGCAAGAAATTCTGGTGGTCGAAGAAAAACGCCAGGTCATCGAGTACCAGCTCAAAGAAGAGCTTTACAACTGGCGCCCCGACGTGCGGCCCAACGTGCTCGGCAAGTTCGACGAAGCCGAAGACGACCAGACCGGCGGCGAGTGGTCGCAGCCCAACCCGAGCGCCAACTGGTTGTTGCGCGCACAGGCCGACCTGACGCCTGCGATCATCGCCAAGGCGATTGCCAAGCGGCTCAAGAAGCTCGGTGGCCTGGACGCCGACACCACGGCGCGCATCGACGCGCGCATTGCGCTGATCCATGCCAAAGAGCACAGCCTGCAGGTGCTGGCCGCCACGCACAGCGGCGTCGACCGCCTGCCCTTCTTCTGCAGCGGCTGCCCGCACAACACCAGCACCCGCGTGCCGGAAGGCTCGCGCGCACTCGGCGGCATCGGCTGCCACTACATGGTGTTGTGGATGGACCGCAACACCGAAACCTTCTCGCAGATGGGCGGTGAAGGCGTGGCCTGGGTCGGGCAGGCGCCTTTCAGCACCGACACGCATGTGTTCACCAACCTGGGCGACGGCACCTACTTCCATTCGGGCTTGCTGGCCATTCGCCAGAGCATTGCCGCCGGTGTGAACATCACCTACAAGATCTTGTTCAACGACGCGGTGGCGATGACCGGCGGCCAGCCGGTCGACGGCACGCTGCAGGTGCCGGCAATGACACGTGAGCTGGAAGCCGAAGGCGCCACCAACATCGCGGTGGTGAGCGACGCGCCCGAGAAGTACGACGCGCTGCGCTCGCTGCTCGCACCCGGGGTCACCGTGCATCACCGCGACGAGCTGGATGCGGTGCAACGCCAGCTGCGCGACACCCCAGGCTGCAGCATCCTCATCTACGACCAGACCTGCGCCAGCGAAAAACGCCGCCG
>DASQOS010000053.1:0-3467 GCA_035644375.1 Rhizobacter sp. | reverse complement strand
ACCTGGCGGCCGATTTCAGATGCCCGCCTGTTGCGCCGATATGAACGGGCGCGCGACCTGCCCACACGCGCCATGGGTCGGCTCACCGACGGGCTTTTGCTGCTTTTTTCCACAGAACAAGCCACGCTGCGGGAACTTCGCAATCGCGGCATGGGTCTGGTCAATCGCCTGGCACCGGTCAAGCGCTGGCTGACGGCGCGTGCACTCAACTCCTGAAAGCTTCTTATGCCCTCTGTATTCCGAACCCTGCTGGCGTTGAGCGCGGCTGCCGTGTCCTTGTGTGCGTCGGTCGCTTGGGCCGATGAGGCGCAGATCCGCAAGAACCTGCCGGAGCGCCTGCCCAAGCTGCCGGCCATCGACGAAGTCAGCAAGACACCGATTCCCGGCCTCTACGAAGTGCGCATCGGCACCGACGTGGTCTACACCGACGAGCAGGGCAATCACATCATCCAGGGCAGCGTGGTCGACACCCGCACCGGCACCAACCTCACCGAGGAACGCGTCAACAAACTGACCGCCATCGACTTCGACAAACTGCCTTTCGCAGACGCGGTGATGTGGAAAAAAGGCACCGGCGCGCGCCGCATCGCGGTGTTTGCCGATCCGAATTGCGTCTACTGCAAGCGCTTCGAGCAAGACCTGCAGAAGATCAGCGACATCACGGTCTACACCTTCATCATCCCGATCCTGGGCGGAGACTCGCCTGAAAAATCACGCAACATCTGGTGTGCCAAGGAACCCGCCAAGGTTTGGCTGAGCTGGATGCTCGAAGGTGCCATGCCGCCGCGCAGCATGGGCCAGTGCAGCAGCGGGCCGATCGAGCGCAACCTGGTGCTCAGCCGCAAGCACCGCGTCAACGGCACGCCGGTGATCGTGTTTGCCAACGGCACGCGGGTGCCGGGTGCCATGAATGCCGAGCAGATCGAAAAGCAACTGGCGTTGGCCAGCGCCGCCAAGCTCTGAGCCTCTCGCGCCTGGCGTGTTTGCGGGCCAGCCCCGCGCGGTGACAATGAAGCTCCGGTCCAGCCGCGTGCTGGGCGGCTGCTGAACCACGTCACCCATGATTTCCTACCGCATTGACATCGCCGACGCGCACGCCCACTTGTTTCGCGTCACGCTCACCGTCCCGCTGCCCGCCACCGAACAGACCCTGAGCCTGCCGGCCTGGATCCCCGGCAGCTACCTGGTGCGCGAGTTCGCGCGCCACCTGTCCGGCCTGCAAGCCCGCCAGGGCTCGCGCGAGGTGGCACTGCAGCAACTCGACAAGGCCACCTGGCGCGCACCCTGCCAGGGGCGCGCGGCGCTGACGCTGAGCTACCTCGTCTACGCATTCGACACCTCGGTGCGTGCTGCGTTCCTGGACGCCCACCGGGGTTTCTTCAACGGCACCGGCATGTGTTTGCGCGTGCATGGCCGCGAAGACGAAGCCCACCAGCTGCAGCTGCGCGCCTTGCCGGCCGGGTGGGCGGTGGCCAGCGCCTTGCCGGCGCTTCAAGTGGATGCGCGCGGCCTGGGCGTCTACGAAGCCGGCGACTACGACGAACTGGTCGACCACCCGGTCGAGCTGGGCCGCTTCTGGCGCGGCGAATTCAAGGCGGCCGGCGTGCCGCATGAATTCGTCGTCGCCGGCGCGCTGCCCGATTTCGACGGCGAGCGCCTGCTCGACGACGCGCGGCGCATCTGCGAAACCGAGATCGCGTTCTGGCACGGCCCGCCGAGCCGGCGCGCCGGCTCGGCGGGCAAACCGCCTTTCAAGCGCTATGTGTTTTTGCTGAACGCGGTCGAGGACGGCTACGGCGGCCTGGAGCACCGCGCCAGCACCGCGTTGATCGCCGCGCGACGCGACCTGCCGCAGCGCGGCAAGACCGATCTGAGCGACGGCTACGTGACCTTGCTCGGCCTGATCAGCCACGAGTATTTCCACACCTGGAACGTCAAGCGCCTGCGCCCGCAAGAATTTACCCGCTACGACTACACGCAGGAAAACTACACCCGGCTGCTGTGGTTCTTCGAGGGCTTCACCTCGTACTACGACGACCTGCTGCTGCTGCGCGCCGGCCTGATCGACGAAGCGCGCTACCTCAAGCTGCTGGCCAAGACCGTCAGCGGCGTGTTGGCCACACCCGGGCGCAAGCTGCAGAGCGTGGCGCAGGCCAGCTTCGACGCCTGGGTCAAGTACTACCACAGCGACGAGAACACGCCCAACGCCACGGTGAGCTACTACACCAAGGGCTCGCTGGTGGCACTGGCGCTCGACTTGACCTTGCGCGCAGAAAGCCAGGGCTCGCTCGACGACGTGATGCGCCTGCTGTGGGAGCGCAGCGCCGGCGGCCCCATCTCCGAAGACGACATCCGAGAGGCTTTGAAGCGCGTGGCCGGCCGCTCGCTCGACCGGGAGCTGAACGCCTGGGTGCACGGCACGACGGACATTCCGTTGCGTCCGCTGCTCGCCAAGGCGCGTGTCACCTGGGCCTCGCAGCCGCCGACGATGGCGCAGCGCTGGGGCGTGCGCGCCTCTGAAAGCGCACTCACTGGCATCAAGATCAGCGCGGTGCTGCGCAGCAGTGCGGCCGAACGTGCTGGGCTGACCGCCGGCGACGAGGTCCTGGCCGTCAACGGCTGGCGCATTCGGCGCCTCGACGAGGCGCAGCGCGTGCTCGCCGCCGACGGCGCCGCGGCCGTTTTGCTGGTTCGCGACCAGCGCATCTTGACGCTCGATCTGACGCTGGACGAGGCGGCAGAAAACGGCGCCCTGACCTTCGGCCTGATTGCCGAAGAGACACCTCAGGCCGCGCCTTCGATGCGGCAGGCGTGGTGGCGGGCCTGAGCTCCATGCGGCGTGCGCTGGCCTGGGCCGGCGTGGCGATCGGTGTCCTGGTCTTGCATGGCGGCGTGCTGCGGTGGCTGGCCTGGCAGGCGGCCAGCTTCGACGCGGCCAACCCGATGCCGGCACGCATTCAAGTGGCCTACGTGCGCGAGATGGCCCTTGAGAACCCGGCGCCGGCGCGGCGTGCGACCCGGGTTGGCGTGTCGCAACGAGCGCGGCGGACCCAAGCTGCCGCCGTTGCGCAGCCGGTTGAAGCGCCGGCTTCGCAGGCCCAGGCCACGGCAGCCGAGCCGCGCCTGTCCAGCGCCGAGGCCGACGCTGAAGCTGTGACTGCGCCGGCCACCGAAGCGTCAGCGGCGGTGGCTGCTGCCGCAGCGCCGTTTGAATGGCCCGTCTCCACGCGCCTGCGTTACGTGCTCACCGGCAACTACCGCGGCGAGGTCAGCGGCCAGGCGCAGGTCGAGTGGATACGCGTCGGCATGCAGTACCAGTTGCACCTGGACGTGACGGTCGGCATGGCGATCGCGCCGCTGCTGTTTCGCCGCATGAGCAGCAGCGGCGCGATCACGCCCGACGGGCTGGCGCCGCAGCGCTACGACCAGGAGACGAAACTCGTGTTCCAGGACCGGCAGCGCGCCAC
>DASQOS010000052.1:0-4842 GCA_035644375.1 Rhizobacter sp. | reverse complement strand
TCCGGTGACTGCGCGATGAAGACTGACCTGCCCTCTGGCCGTCCCACTTTAAAGGGCGTGGAGTCAGACATCTGCAAAGAGGTTTCCCTCACGCCGGCTCAGGCCGGCTCCCAACGGCCGGCGATGTTCTTCAGCAGCTGGTTGATCGCCGCCAGCTGGCGGTTGCGCACGCTCAGCAGGCTGCTTTCGCTGGTCAAGGCCGCGGTCTGCGCCGTCACGACGTTGAGGTAGCTCACCGTGCCGGAGCGGTACTGGGCCAGCGTGATCTCGACGTTGCGCTGTGCCGCGTCCAGCGCCTCTTGCTGCAGCTGGGCTTCGTCTTGCAGCTGGTCGGCCAGCACCAGGTTGTCTTCCACCTCCTGCAATGCGGTGAGCACCGACTGGCGGTAGGTCGAGGTCGCCTGGTCGGCACTGGCGCGGGCCTGCGCGCTGGCGAGTCGGCGCTGGCCGCCATCGAGGATCGCCTGGGCCAACGAGGGCCCGATCGACCAGAACAGGTTGGGCGCGCTGACCAGGTTCGACAAGGTCGAGCTGCGGTAGCCCGCGCTGGCCGACAGCGTCAGCGAAGGGAAGTACGCCGCGTCGGCGACGCCGATCTGCGCATAGGCGGCTGCGACGCGGCGCTGGGCCGCGGCGATGTCGGGCCGGCGCTCGAGCAGCGTGGCCGGCAGCATCACCGGCACCGCCGGCGGCGTGGGCAGCACGTCGGTGCGCGCCAACGACAGCGCCGACGGCGGCACGCCCAGCAGCACCGCGATGGCGTGCTCGAACTGCGCGCGCTGGACCGTCGTTTCGGCCAGCTGCGCCTGGGTGCTCTTCAGCTGGGTTTGCGCCTGCAGCACGTCGCTGCGCGCCGCCACGCCGCTGTCGTAGCGCGCCTGCGTCAGCTCGAGCGAGCGCTGGTACGCCTGCACGCTGCGTGCGAGCAAGGCAGCCTGGGCTTCTGCGGCGCGCAATGACAGGTAGGTCTGCACCAGCGTGGCATGGGCCGACAGGCGCGCGGCGGCGAGGTCGTCGACGCTGGCCTGCAAGCTGGCCTTGGCGCCGCTGCTGGCCTCGAACAGCCGGCCCCACAGGTCGAGTTCCCAGCTCGCATCGGCCGACAGCGACACCGTGTTGCTCGCCCCTTGGCTGCTGTTGAGCGTGCTCGTCGAATTCGGGTTGCCGCTGCGCGTGCCCGACAGCCCGACCGACAAGGTCGGGAACAGCGCACTGCGGCTTGCGTCGACCACGGCGCGGGCATTCGCCACCTGCGCCACCGCGGCTTTCAGGTTCTCGTTGCCGATGACCAGGCGCTGCGCAAGGTCGTTCAGCACCGGGTCCTGGAACAGCGTCCACCAGTCGTCGGGCACCTTGGCTGCATCGCCTTGCGCGGCCTGCTGCCACGCACCGGCCTCCTTGTATTGCGCCGGTGCTGGCGCCGGCGCAGGCGGATCGACATGGGTGATGGCGCAGGCCGCGAGCACGAGGCTGACGGCCAGCGGCAGAACACTGTGGCGCAGGCGATGGGTCATGGCAGGGCCGGGACGTTGGGGGCGACGGGAATGGCGGGAATGCTGGCGCGCCGCGTCTTGCGCCAGCGCAGCCGGTCCATCAGCACGAACACCACCGGCGTGGTGTACAGCGTCAGCAGCTGGCTCAAGATCAAACCGCCGACGATCGCGATGCCCAGCGGCTGGCGCAGTTCGGCGCCGTCGCCGGTGCCGAGCGCCAGCGGCACCGCGCCGAAGATGGCCGCCAGCGTGGTCATCAGGATCGGCCGCAGGCGCAGGCTGGCCGCACGGAAGATCGCCGGTGCGGCGGTCACGCCGCTGCTGCGTTCGCCTTCGATCGCGAAGTCGATCATCATGATCGCGTTCTTCTTGACGATGCCGATCAGCAGGATCACGCCGATCAACGCGATGATGGAGAACTCGGTCTTGAACAGCATCAGCGCCAGCAGCGCGCCGACGCCGGCCGACGGCAGCGTCGACAAAATCGTGATCGGGTGCACCAGGCTTTCGTACAGCATGCCCAGCACCAGGTAGATGGTGATGATGGCCGCCGCAATCAGCAGCGGCTGCGACGCCAGCGACTGCTGGAACGCGTTGGCCGTGCCCTGAAAACTGCCGCGCACCGACACCGGTACGCCGAGCTCGGCCATCGCACCGGCGATCACGTCGGTGGCCTGCGACAGCGACACGCCCGGCGGCAGGTTGAAGCTGATGGTCGACGCCGGCGTGCCGCCCTGGTGGTTGATCGACAGCGGCGTGTTGGTGGTTTCGATGCGCGAGAAAGAGGACAGCGGCACCTGGGCGCCCGACGCGCTGCTGACGTAGAGCCGCTTCAGCGTCGCCGGGCCTTGCAGAAACTCGGGTGCCAGCTCCATCACCACGCGGTACTGGTTCAGCGGGTTGTAGATGACGCCGACCTGGCGCTGGCCGAAGGCGTTGTTCAAGGTGGTGTCGATGGTGCTCATCGTGACGCCGAGGCGCGCAGCGGCGTCGCGGTCGATCACCAGCGAGGTCTGCATGCCCTTGTCTTGCTGGTCGGTGTTGACGTCCGTCAGCTCGGGCAGCTGCGACAAGGCGTTGCGGATGCGCGGTTCCCAGGTGCGCAAGTCATCGACCTGGTCGGCCAGCAGCGTGTACTGGTACTGCGCATTCGCCTGCCGGCCGCCGATGCGGATGTCTTGCACCGGCACCAGGTACAGGTTGGCGCCGGGTTCGTGTGCGAGCTTGTCGCGCAGCCTGGCGACCACCGCATCGGCCGAGACCTGGCGTTCGGCCAGCGGCTTCAGCGCGATGTAGAAGTTGGCCGAGTTGCGCTGCTGGCCGCCGGTGGAGCCGCTGACGCTGGCCACCGCCGGGTCGGAGCGGAGGATCGCGACGAAGGTGTCGACGCGCTGCTGCATCATCGCGAACGAGCTGCCCTGGTCGGCCTGCACGCCGCCGACGATCACGCCGGTGTCCTGCTGCGGAAAGAAGGTCTTGGGGATCGCCACGTAGAGGTAGCCGTTGAGCGCCACCACCGCCAACAGCACCAGCACGGCCAGCGGCTGGTGGCGCAGCGTCCAGACCAGCGAGCGGCGGTAGCCGCGCAGCACCGTGTGGCCGATGGCGTGGCTGGCGCGGGCCGCGGCCCGGCCGATGCGGCCCGGCACCTGCCGTTCGGCGCGCGGCCGCAGCAGCATCGCGGCCATCATCGGCGTGGTGGTGAGCGACACCACCATCGACACCAGGATCGCGGCCGACAGCACCACCGAGAACTCGCGGAACAGCCGCCCGACCACGCCGCCCATCAACAGCAGCGGAATGAACACCGCCACCAGCGACAGGCTGATCGACACCACGGTGAAGCCGATCTCGCGCGCGCCCCGGAGCGCGGCGTCGCGCGGCGCCATGCCTTTTTCGGTGTAGCGCGTGATGTTCTCCAGCACCACGATCGCGTCGTCGACGACGAAGCCGGTGGCCACCGTGAGCGCCATCGCCGACAGGTTGTCGAAGCTGTAGCCGCACAGGTACATCACGCCCAGCGTGCCGGCCAGCGACACCGGCACCGCGATCGCCGGCAGCAGCGTGGCACGCCAGCTGCGCAGGAACAGCAGCACCACCAGCACCACCAGGCCGACCGCGATCGCCATCGAGCGCTCGACCTCGCGCAGCGAGGCGCGGATGGTCGGCGTGCGGTCGCTGATGACGTCGAGGTCGATCGCCTCGGGAATCGACGCCTTCATGCGCGGCAGGATCTCGCGCACGCGCTGCACGGTGTCGATGATGTTGGCGCCGGGCTCTTTGAGCACGAACAGTGCGATCGCCGGCTTGCCGTTGGCCACGCCGTAGTTGCGCACGTCCTGCACCGAGTCGGTGACCTGGGCCACGTCGCTCAGCCGCACCGCGGCGCCGTCGCGGTAGCTGAGCAGAATCGGCGCGTATTCGGCAGCGCCGCGCGCCTGGTCGTTGGCGCCGATCTGCCAGTAGCGGCCGCCCTCTTCCACCGAGCCCTTGGGCCGGTTGGCGTTGGTGGCGGTGATGGCCAGGCGCACGTTGTCGAGTGCGATGCCCTTGGCCGCCAGCTTGTCCGGGTCCAGCTCGACACGCACCGCGGGCAGCGCGCCGCCACCGACGCTGACCTGGCCGACGCCTTCGACCTGCGACAGGCGCTGCGCCAGCACGGTGGAAGCGGCGTCGTACATCTGGCCGCGCGTCAGCGTGGCGGAGGTCAGCACGATGATCATGATCGGCGCGTCGGCCGGGTTGACCTTGCGGTAGGTCGGGTTGCTGGGCATGCCGGACGGCAGCAGCGTGCGCGCCGCGTTGATCGCCGCCTGCACGTCGCGCGCCGCGCCGTCGATGTCGCGGTTCAGGTCGAACTGCAGCGTGATGCTGGTCGAGCCCAGCGACGAGCGCGAGGTGATTTCGCTGACGCCGGCAATGCTGCCGAGCGCGCGCTCCAGCGGCGTCGCCACGGTGGCGGCCATGGTGTCGGGGCTGGCGCCGGGCAGCGAGGCGCTGACCGAGATGGTCGGGAAATCCATCTGCGGCAGCGGCGCGATCGGCAGCAACTTGAAACCGAGCAGACCGGCGAGTGCGACGCCGATCGTGATCAGCGTCGTGGCCACCGGCCGGGCAATAAAGGGCGCCGAAATGTTCATGGCACGCCCTGGTCGCCCAGCGAATCGAGCGCCGCCGCCTTGCGTACCCGTTCGGCGGCGCGCCGCTCGCGCCTTTCGCGCAGGCGCTGCGCCTGTTGCGCGAAGCCAAGGTAGATCACCGGCGTGGTGAACAGCGTCAACAGCTGGCTGACGATCAGGCCGCCGACCATCGTGACGCCGAGCGGGTAGCGCAGCTCATGGCCGGCGCC
>DASQOS010000051.1:0-4384 GCA_035644375.1 Rhizobacter sp. | reverse complement strand
CTTGGTCGGGCTCTATGTGGGATACCAGGGGCTGCAGGCATTGAGCTCCGGAACTCACACTGCACTCGGCAAGTCCTCCTATGCCGTGCAGTCGGTAGTGTCCACAACGAAGACCGACACCATGAAGGATCGGGAAATGAGCCTTTGACCGCGCTGCGTTGTGAGGTGGTTTCAGGGCTTTCCGTCGCCGTACCCGAAGCTGTGGAACGCCGTTACGCTGTCCGCCTTCGTCCAAACGCCCACCTTGCCGGGGCCGCTGATGTTGCGATCGTCGCGATCGATGTAAGTCTTTCCGTCGAGAGTCACATGCCCTGCGGAGGCCAATTATGCGTTTCGGCCTGGCATGACTTGCACCAGGCATAGAGGGCGTCGTACATGACCATGCCGTGCTTGAGCATCTCGTGGTCATTGAGGAAGCTGCTGGACAGCCCCAGGGACAGGGCATACAGGCCCGCCGACTGTGGTGTGAGATCGAGGCGCGAGGTGTCGGCACCGCGGACGATCAGCGCCAACTGATCCAGCGCGGGATCCTTCAACTCGTGCTTCTTGATGAACGCATCGAAGCTGCAGTGCTCGCCGACATGCGTCATCTCCACGCCTGGGATGTCGTAGGGCACAGCGCCGGTCTGCTGCGCCACGCTCAGCACATCGGCGCTGGGTACGTAGAGAAACTCTGGCTCTTTGTCGATGAAGCGCGCAATCAGCCAGGGGCAGGCGATGCGGTCTATCTTGGGGCGTTCACGAGTGATCCATTTCATGAGACATCTCCTTTGGGTTGAAGCGGCAGGCCGGCGCCACGCCGGGCCTCGATCCCACCGGCGAGGTGGCGCGCATCGAAACCGCGTGCACGCAACGCGAGTGCGGTGGAACGGCCGATGTCCAGCCCGTGGACGCAACAAACGACCATCGGCTCAGAAGCGCCAAGCTGCTTGCTCCACAGATCGACCTGACCCGGGTCATGCCACTGCGCCAGCGATGGTCTCGGTCGCCTGTGCCAGATGCTCGGGACGGCGAATGTCGAGGATCTAAATCTTGGCGGCATCGGCGGCAGGCGTTTTGAGATCTGTGCTCCGCGCCATCGCATCTGCGGCAACCGCAGCCCCGTAGCGCCGGTACACGCCATCCCAGCGGATGTTTTTCATGAATGCATCGACGTAGGCCCCGGCCTTCGCGCCAAAGTCCATGTGGTACGCGTGCTCGTACATGTCCAGTGCGAGCACAGGGGTGGCACCCGCGAGAAAGTGAGTGTGATCGGCCGACCAATGGTTGACGAGGCGGCCTTCGCGAGACGACCACGACAGCAAGGCCCACCCTGAACCACCGCCCATGGCTTTGGCCAGCGCTATGAACTCGGCTCGCCAGCGATCCATTGAGCCGAAGTCGCGCTCCATCGCAGTTGACAGGCCGCTTGCGGGAACCACACCATTGCCACTCAGACAGTCGAAGTACAGCTCATGCAGAACCGCGGAGTTGGCGGCGACAAGCTCTTCTCGCTTGAGGCCATTGATGGTGAACATGGGTGCGGTGGCCCAGTCGATGCTGGCCAGTTGCTTGCGGATTGCATTCAACCGCTTTACCGCACCGGCGTAGTTGTTCTCGTGGTGACTCGCGATCAACTGCTGGGACAGACCGTCGAGTTGATTGAGGTCGATGAGCAGGGGGTGCAGTTGTAAGTCCATGAAAACTCCGTTGGAGAAAGCTCTCGACGAATGCCGTCGTTGGGTGATGCAGACTGGCAATCAGCGCGGGGTGGGCTGGGGTACGGCAGCGAGTCGAGCGCCGACCACGTCCCACTGAATGTTCTGGAAGAACGCATCGACGTACTTGGCTGCGGCGGCGCCATAGTCCATCTGATACGAGTGTTCGTACATGTCCATCACCAGAATGGGCAGGGTTGCAGCCGGTGCATGGGCGTGGTCCGCCATCCAGTAGTTTTCGAGCTGCCGCGTGTGTTGATTGAAGCCGAACAATACCCAGCCCGATCCGCCGCCCAGGCCGGCACCGATGCGACGAAACTCGGTTTCCCAAGTGTCGAAGCTACCGAAGGCCTGCGCGATCGCCTGCCGTTCGGACGCGCCCGGTTTGCCGCTGCCACCCAGGTTGTCGAAGTACAGCTCGTGCAGCACCACCGAGCCGGTGCGAAGCAAATGCTCTCGCTTGAGGTCGTTGTAGACAAAGGGCGGCACAGCGGGGTCGGCCAGGGCATCCGCGAGGCGCTTCTTCACCACAGACAGGGCCTTTACCGAGCCGCCATAGTTGTTTTCCCAATGGGAGCGCATCAATCGCTCCGACAGGCCGGCGAGCTTGGCCGGATCGAAGGGCAAAGGCTTGGGAACATCACGCGGCTGAAACGCTGGCGCCGCCGCGACCGAGCTGCGTTCCTTCGTCGCGTCAGCCGCCAAGGCTGACGATCCATTCAGCAGAGCAAGAGTGCTCGCGCCCGCTGCCGCGTTGGCGAGGAAGCCGCGGCGCCTCGTATCTGTCTCTTGATTCATGTGAACCTCCTGTGGGATAGCAGCTGCCTGATACGGCGGCCGAAGTTGATACAAGCAATCTGCGCCTGAGGGGATTGCTACGAATGCCTCATCAAGGGATGCAGCACCAGCCCGATGAACGCTGCCACAACAACAATCAGGGGCTCGGGCAGCTTCTTGAATCGCCACAGCAGCGCGGCTGTGGTCACGGCCAGCGCGGCGGTAACCCAGTCGGTGATCGAGCGTTGCGCAATCACGATCACGGCGCCCGCCAGTGCACCGACGGCCGCTGCCGTCACACCGTCGACGAAGGCCACGATGCCGGGCCGCTTACCGTGCTTCTTGAAGTACGGCGCCGGCAGCACCGTGAGCAGGTAGCACGGCACGAAAGTACCAAGCGCTGCCACCACCGCACCCCAGAAGCCTTGAACCAGGTAGCCGATGAAGCCAGTGGTGATGACCACCGGCCCCGGCGTGATCATGGCGACGGCCACGGCATCAACGAACTGGCGGTCATTCAGCCACCCGTAGTCTTTGACGACGCCGCTGTACAGGAAGGGAACAATGGCCAGGCCGCTGCCGAAGACAAAGCTGCCGGCATAGGCAAAGAAGGCTCCGATCTGGCCGAGCTTCCCCCAGTCAACAGTGCCCGCCAGCGCCACGCCCATCAGAGGCGCAGAGGCAGCAACGCCATTGAATCGTCCACCCGGCCAACGTTTGGGCGGCGCCCGGAGCAGCCAGACGAGGATGCCGGCGCCTAGAAATAGCCAGACACTTTCGGACTGAGTGATCGTGGTCAAGGCCGCACTGACCAGGAAGATCACCCCCAGCAGCTTGTCACGGCCGATGCTCTTGACCGTGAGCTTGTAGGCGCTCATCGCGATGATGCCAATGACGCAAGCCCCGACGCCATAGAACACGGCCTGCATCCATGGGATGCCGCCGTAGTTAACGTAGACCGCGCCGATCGTAACCACCATCAGAAACGAGGGCAGCACAAATGCGATGCCAACCAGCGTCGCACCAAGAATGCTGTAGTGGAGGTAGCCCAGATAGATGGCGAGCTGCGCTGCCAGCGGGCCTGGCATGAGCTGAGCGAGCGCCATGCCTTCCTTGTACTCAGACTCCGAGATCCAGTGGCGCTGCTCCACCAGGTCGCGGAACATGTAGCCCACCAGCGCGACCGGGCCGCCGAAACCCCAAGTACCGAGCGCCAGCATGTAGCGCACCATTTGCCACATCGAGTACACGGGCGCAATCGACTCTGTCATTTCGATCCTCCTTTGGGTTGCTTGCTTTGTGCATCGCGCTGGAAGTGGGTGTAGAGCGAGTCGAGAACCGCGCCCATCTCAAGCAGCAGTGCGTCGTCGCCTTCGATGCGTTCCCGCGCACCGGCCAAGACGGCCTCGAACCCAATCGCCTCCGGCACCGGCTCGCCTCCGACGTCCAGCGCATGCACCATCACCCCCAAGCGCAACAGCGCAGGATCCTCTTCGAGGCCAAAGCTCGCCATCAGCACTTCAAAAGTGACCCTGTCACCCACATGCGTGAACGAGGCCCCGTCGAAATCGAAGCCCAACGCCTTGCGCGGACAGTCGGCTGGCTTGGCGAGCCATTGAAAGCGGGCGGCGTGGTCGATGAAGCGCTGAATCAACCAGGCGCTGGCAACGCGGTCGACCCACAGGTGGCGCCGGGTCGCCCAGGTCCGGCCTTGGTATGCAGCGGTATCCAGCCGAGGGATCTGTCCATCGGTTTCCTGCGGCTCATCGGGCGACAGAACCCGTTCGATCCGACTGCTGAAATCAGCCCAATCAGTCTCCGCGGCCAAGCTGACTTCTCCACGGAAGAAGTCAATGGCCCGTACAGCGTCATAGTCGCGCTGCAGTTTTTTGCGCAGACGGCTCAGTTCG
>DASQOS010000050.1:0-2683 GCA_035644375.1 Rhizobacter sp. | reverse complement strand
GCCCACCACATCGAAAACGGTGTTCGCATGCACGGTGGTGAATACGAGGTGGCCCGTCAGCGCAGACTGCACGGCAATCTGCGCCGTCTCGGCATCGCGGATCTCACCCACCAGAATTTTGTCGGGATCGTGCCGCAAGATGGACCGCAAGCCACGCGCGAAGGTCAGGCCCTTGCGTTCGTTGACCGGAATCTGCAAAACCCCGGGCAACTGATATTCCACCGGGTCTTCGATCGTGATGATCTTGTCGCGCGATTGGTGGGTTTCGGCAATCGCGGCGTACAGCGTGGTGGTCTTGCCCGAACCCGTCGGCCCCGTCACCAGCAACATGCCGTGCGGCTTGCGGCACAAGGCATGCAATACAGTCCGCGATGGCTCGTCGAAGCCGAGCTTCTCCAGCGTGAGACCGGCCAGGCTTTGCGCCAGGTGCTCGCGGTCAAGAATGCGCAACACCGCGTCTTCGCCATGGATGCTGGGCATCACCGACACGCGCACGTCGATCGCGCGGCCCTTGTAGCCGATCTGCAAGCGCCCGTCCTGCGGAACCCGGCGTTCGGCGATGTCCAACTGGGCCATCACCTTGATGCGGCTGATGGATTGCGCTGCCAGCTCGGTGCTGTCGATGCGACGCATCGCGGTCAGCACACCGTCGATGCGGAACTTGACGCCCAGGCCGGCCGGGTCGCTTTCCAGATGAATGTCCGAGGCGCCGATCTTGAGCGCGTCGTACAGGGTCGAGTTGACGAAACGCACGGCCGGGCTCTCGTCGGCACCGATCTCGCGCAGGCTCAAGGACTCTGCCGCGCCGATCGGCAAAGCGCCGTTTGATTCCATGCCACCGAGGCCGACCGTGCCGAGCGCCGTCATGTCCAGCTCGGCATGCGACAGCCAGGCGTCAAACGTTTCTGCGCTGGCCAGACACACGGTCAGCGCGCCAAAACGCGTGCGCGCCCAGGCCACTTGATCGGTGTCGAACGGGTCCGTGAGCAACAGGCGTTGCTGCAAGGTGGCGTCGCGCAACAAGGCACAACGCCGCTTTGCCACCTCGGCAAAAGGCAACACGTCGAACGAAGCGGCCCAGGTGGCGAGGTCTTGCATTCGCACCACTTGCATGCCGAGCAGCGCGCCGAGTTCATCCACCAAGGCCTGCGGGTCTGAGGCGCGTTGGCGCAAGGCGCTCAGCACGTCACCATGGCCTTGGGCGCGCAGCACCGCAATGTGCGCAGCCAGCGATGTGGCAGCGATGGCTGGTGCAGCCAATTCATGGGCGGCACGCTGGCCGCTCCCGAACCCGGCTCGCGTGCGCAACTGCGCCAGCAGCGACATGGGCGCATTCATTGAATCGCCGCCGCCAGCTCAAAAATCGGCAAGTACATCAGGATCACGACCAACCCCACGCCCAGGCCGATCAACACCATCACCACCGGCTCCAGCGTGCGCATCGTTCGCTCCAGCGTGCGGCTCAGTTCCGATTCATGAAAGTGTGCGATCCGCATCAACACCGTTCCCAGATCGCCGGTGCGCTCGCCGGCCCGCAGCAGCTGCTCGGCCACCGGCGTGGCCATGCCGGCACGCACGTGGGCGGCTGAGGGCGACAAACCATCGTTCACCGCCTGCTGCACCGCCCGCCCACCGGCTTGCAAACCCAGCGGCAGTAAATCGTGGGCCAATTGCAGCGCTTGCGGCAACGGGATGCCGCCTTGCACCAGCATGCCGGTGGCACGGTACCAGCGCGACAGAAAATACGTGCTCAAGCGCATTTGCAGCGGCGCCCACGCCAACAGGCGTTGAGCCATGCGCGAGCGGAGTGAGGACGATGACAGCATGGCCGTGGCAGTCAAGACGACCAGCAACATCCCTGCCAACCACCAGCCACGGTAGTCGGCCAACCAGTGAGACCAGGCCACCATCACCCGCGCAGACCAAGGCAAATCGCCCGACATCCCCTCAAACACGCGGGCAAACCGGGGCATCACGTAAAACAGCAGGAACAGCAGAACCAGCGAACCGACGCCCATCAACAGCAACGGGTAAATCGCGGTGGAGGTCAACCGGTGCCGCACCTCAGACACACGTTGTTCGTGCTCCAGAAAATGCGCCAGGGTTTCGGGCAGGTCGGAGGTCAGCTCCGACGCCTTCACCAAGGCCACCAGCAGGGGCGGAAACTCGGCGTCTGCGGCCAACGCATCGGAAAAAGTCTTGCCCTCGCGCAGCTGCCGCACCAGGCGCTGGATCACGTCCACCGACGCGCCACTGCCGCCGCGTTGCAACGCGTCAAGGGCCTCGATCACGCTCAGGCCGGCCACCAGCAAATCGCGCAGTTGCTCAATAAAAACGGCCAGATCCAGATGCTGGGTCGACCGGCGCGCGCTCAACCAGTGTTTGAAGCCCAGCTCTGTTGTTTGGCTTGAAAGAACGACATAGCCCAATCCCACTGCCTGACGTTGCGCCTCATCGACGCTGATCGCGTCGACTTCTAACAGCCGCGGCGCGCCCCGGCCTTGAACCACATTCAGATGCACGCGCATGCGCCGAGTCCCGCGCCCAACCGGCTGCCGGCGCTAGCGCCCGGAGTCCCAGGCATTGATGTCGGCGTTTTCACCCGAGCCGCCCCGCTGACCATCCTTGCCCAGCGATTGCAGGTCGTAGTCTCGCCCTTGTTCGCCCGGCATGCGGTACAGAT
>DASQOS010000049.1:0-3925 GCA_035644375.1 Rhizobacter sp. | reverse complement strand
TCGGGAACGGGCCACTGCCTACGCGTGTGGTGTACGCCTTGGTGATGCCAAGGATGTAGTGCAGCATGTCGGGGCCCACGCCGGCTCCGGCGGCTGCGTTACCCGCAACGCAATTGCTGGACGTGACGTACGGATACGTGCCGTGGTCGATGTCCAGCAGCGTTCCCTGGGCGCCTTCGAACAGGATGTTCGCTCCTTGCAGATGCGCGGCGTGCAGCAGATACCCGACATCCGCCATCATCGGCTTCAGTTGGTCAGCGACCTGCATCGCATGATCGAAGATCGGTTGGTATTCGAGCGGCTTTGATTTGAGGTAACCGGTCAACATGAAGTTGTGCAGGTCCAGCAACTCGTGCAGCTTCTTGGCAAAGCGCTCTGGGTGCTTCAGGTCCTGCACGCGCAATGCACGCCGGGCCACCTTGTCTTCATAGGCCGGACCGATGCCCTTGCCGGTGGTGCCGATCTTGCCGGCGCCGCTGCTTTCGCGCAGCGCTTCGCGTGCCTTGTCCACTTCGACGTGAAACGGCAAGATCAACGGACACGATTCACTGATGAACAGGCGTTGGCGAACTTCCACGCCCATGGCTTCCAAGCGCTCGATTTCACTCAGCAAGTGGGTGGGGTCGACCACCACCCCGTTGCCGATGTAGCAGGCCACGCCTTCGCGCATGACCCCCGAAGGAATCAACTGAAGCGCCGTCTTGACGCCCTTGATCACCAGCGTATGGCCTGCGTTGTGGCCACCTTGGAAGCGCACCACGGCCTGGGCATGGTCGGTCAACCAGTCGACCACCTTGCCCTTGCCTTCATCACCCCACTGGGTGCCCACCACGACCACGTGATGGCCGCTGCGTTTTTGTTGCATTGCTGAAATCCGCTTCTTCTAAATGGAGTAGCGCGCTACGGTCGCATCACAAGGCACGAACCGTCCACGCTCCGTTGACGGCGACCAGCTCGCGGTCGCAATCGAATTCTTGGCCTTCGTGTTCATGGCCCGGCAGGATGCAGACCACGGAGTCACCCTGATCGCGCAATTGCCGAATGGCAGCACGCAACCCGGCGTCCTCACCCCATGGAGCTCGGATAGCGGCGCGCATGGGCCGGGCCGGTGTCGATCCGACAAGCTGTTTCAGGTCCATGCTGAACCCGACAGCCGGCCGATTGCGCCCGAACACGGCGCCGACCTCGTCATACCGTCCGCCGCGCAGCACCGTGTCGCTGGAGCTTGCGGCGTACACCGCAAAACGCGCGCCGCTGTAGTACGCATAGCCGCTCAGGTCGGCCAGATCAAAACCAACACGCACGTCCGGATAAGACTGCTGAAGGTGCTGCCCCAACCATTGAAGGTCATCAAGCGCTGCCGTGATCAGCGGTTGCGCTGGAAGTTCGCGCCGTGCCGCCTGCAGCACCTCTTGCCCACCGTACAAACGCAGCAAGGCCAACAGACCCAGCCGCAACGGCGCGGGAAAGTTCTTGGACAGATCATCTACGGCAGGAAGGTCCTTGGCTGCGAGCGCTGCGTAGATGCCGTTGCGCTGCGTGGCATCAAGCGTCACCCCTTCCAGCAGACTGCGCACGATGCGCGCGTCACCCATGTCCAGTGTCAGGCCAGACACTCCGGCTCGCTGCAGCCCTTGCAAAGCCAGTTCCTGCACCTCGAGATCGGCCTCCAGGCCCGGATGGCCGTAGACCTCTGCCCCGAACTGCAAAGGCTCGCGGGTGCCGTGCAAACCTTCGGGCCGGGTGTGCAGCACAGGGCCGCAATAGCACAAGCGTGTCACGCCCTGGCGATTCAACAGATGAGCGTCGATGCGGGCAACCTGCGAGGTGGTGTCTGCGCGCACACCCAGCGTGCGGCCGCTCAGCTGGTCGACGAGCTTGAAGGTCTTCAGGCTCAACTCGCTGCCTGTACCCGAGAGCAGCGAATCCAGGTGCTCCAGCAGCGGTGGCATGACCAACTCGAAACCGTAGCCGCGAGCGCCGTCCAGCAAATCGCGACGGAGCTCTTCGATGCGTCGTGCCTGCGCAGGCAGGACGTCGGCAATGTGCTCGGGCAACAGCCAAGCAGACGACATGTGAAATGACCAGGGGATTAAAAACGAGATTGTACCGGCCGCCGACCTGGCGCCGGCACACCTTCACTGCTGGAACAGCAACAAGGTCACCAAACCAATGATCATGCTGCTCAAGCCGATGAAGCGAATCTGTCCGTCGCTCAGCTGGGTGGCCCGCTCAAACAACTTGCGCCAGACGGATGGGCTGAGGAAAGGCAAAACACCTTCGATCACCAGCATCAGCGCCAGCGCACTCAGCAACAGGTCCCACATCAGTTCGCTCGTTCACTTTTCTTCGAGGCACGCTCACTGCTGACGTTGCCGCGCAAAACCTTGAAGAACTCGCTCGAAGGATCGACCACCATGACGTCGGACTTGCTGCGAAAGCTCGACCGATAAGCCTCGAGGCTGCGATAGAACAGCGCAAACTGCGGGTCCCGTCCGAACGAATCGGCATACAGCGCCGAAGCCTTGGCGTCGCCGTCAC
Organism: Rhizobacter sp.; assembly: GCA_035644375.1. Classification (GTDB taxonomy): domain Bacteria; phylum Pseudomonadota; class Gammaproteobacteria; order Burkholderiales; family Burkholderiaceae_C; genus Rhizobacter. The sequence continues at coordinate 1,384 of DASQOS010000049.1, read as the reverse complement.
CCTTGACCTTCTGCGCGTCGCGGTAGGCCTCGGCCACGATCACTTCGCGCTGGCGATCGGCGTCGGCACGCACCTTTTCGCCGTCTGCGGACCCGGTGGAGCGCAGTTCGTTGGCCACGCGCTTGCGTTCAGATTCCATCCGGCGATAGACGGAATCGGTGATGTTGGCAGAGAAGTCGACACGCTTGATCCGCACATCGATGATCTCGATGCCGAACGCCTTGGCCTCATCGGTCAAGCGTGTGCGCACGCCTTGCATGACACGGTCACGGTCGGTGGCCAGCATCGCCTGCACGGTCCGTTTGGTCACTTCTTCATTGAACGCGGCCTGCACCACCGGGCTGAGACGGCCTTCGATGTTGCGCATGTCCACGCCGTTGTTGCGGATGAACTGCTTCGGTTCGGTGATGCGCCATTTGATCAGCCAGTCGATGACCAGGCTCTTCTTCTCGGCGGTGAAGATGGGACGGGTTTCGGGACTGTCCAGCGTCTGCATGCGACGGTCCAGAAAAACCACGTTCTGAAACGGCGGCGGCAGCTTGAACTTCAAGCCGGGTTCAGCCACCACCTCCTTGATTTCACCCAATGCGTAGATGACCGCAAACTGCCGTTGGTCAACGATGAACAAGGTCGACGACAACAACATCAAGAGCACCAGCGCACCGGCGAGGATCATGCCAATTCGGTTCATATGGGCCTTTTCGGTCTCAGCGCGCTTCGCGGTCGCGGCCGCGTTGGCCGTCGCGCGAGCGAATGTCGACGGCGCTGCCAGAGAGCCCCGCCGCCGGCGTATCGACCGGCGCAGCGACCGCAGGTGCCGCAACCGCGCTGGCACTGCTCTGCTGCAGCAGCTTGTCCAGCGGCAGGTACAGCAGATTGGAATTGTTCTTGCTGTCGATCAGCACCTTGGTGACGTTGGAATACACCTGTTGCATGGTGTCGATGTACAGACGATCCCGCGTGACGCCAGGTGCCTTTTGATACTCGGTCAGCACTTGATTGAAGCGTTGTGCGTCACCCTCGGCGGTGGCAATCACACGCGCCTTGTAGCCCTCGGCCTCTTCTTTCAATCGCGCCGCACTGCCCTTTGCCCGCGGGATGACATCGTTGGCATAGGCCTGGCCCTCGTTCTTGAGACGTTCGCGGTCTGCCCCAGCCTTGAACGCATCGTCGAACGCTGCTTGCACCTGCTCTGGAGCCTGCACGCTGCCCACGTTGACATTCACCACCAGAATGCCGGTCTTGAGTCGGTCCAATTGCGTCTGCACCGACTTGATGAGCTCAGTGGCAATGGCATCACGTTGCTCATACAGCACCGAATCCATGTTGCTCTTGCCGACAATCTCGCGCACCGCAGATTCGGACGCCTGAATCACGGCTTCGT
>DASQOS010000048.1:0-3328 GCA_035644375.1 Rhizobacter sp. | reverse complement strand
ATCCGGCGCTCACGCTCGCCCACAAGGACCTCCTCAGAGCACCCAGGAAACGCCGAAGATCTTCAAACTATAAGGATGCACTGAACAGGTCCCCGCCCGCCGCGCACGGCGCGGACTTGTTCAGTGCATCCATAAGCCCGACAGGCTTCTGGCTGAAGCTTGTTCGGCGGACGGCCAGGACGCGCCATGGCGATGGGCGTGCGGACGCGCTGCGCGAGGTTCAGCCGCGGCCGATGAACGGCATCTTGGTCGCCATCAGGGTCATGAACTGCACGTTCGCTTCGAGCGGCAGGCCGGCCATGTGCACGACGGCGTCGGCCACGTGCTGCACATCCATGCGCGGTTCGACCAGGGTCTGGCCGTTGGCCTGCAGGATGCCCTGGGCCATGCGTTCGGTCATGTCGGTGGCCGCGTTGCCGATGTCGATCTGGCCGCAGGCGATGTCCCATTCGCGTCCGTCCAGCGAGGTGGCCTTGGTCAGGCCGGTGATCGCGTGTTTGGTGGCGCTGTAGGCCACGCTGTGCGGCCGCGGCGCCTGCGCCGAGATCGAGCCGTTGTTGATGATGCGGCCGCCGCGTGGCGTCTGGTGCTTCATCATCCGGAAGGCTTCTTGTGTGCACAAGAAAGCGCCGTGCAGATTGACATCGACGACCTTCTTCCATTCCTCGAACGGCAGTTCGTCCAGCTGCACGGCCGGTGCGCTGCTGCCGGCGTTGTTGAACAGCAGGTCGAGCCGGCCGAAACGCTGCTGCGTGGCGGCAAATGCGGCCTTGACGCGGGTCGGGTTGGCCACGTCCGTCGGCACGGCCAGCGTATGCTGGCCCAGCTCGCCCGCCTCGGCCACGACATGGGCCAGCGGTTCGGCGCGGCGGCCAACCAGCACCACCGAATAACCGGCCCTCAGCAGGGCCAGCGCGCAGGCCTTGCCGATGCCGCTGCCGGCACCGGTGACGAAGGCAACAGGTCGGGCGGGTGTCATGTTGAAGGGCCTTTCGCATCCAGGGGCGGAGTCGGCGCCGACAGGTCGAAGCAGTCGGCGAAGGTGAAGAACAGCGACGTGTAGAAAACGGTGCTGACCAGCAGCGCCACGGGCACGGTCATCAAGGCCACGCTTTCGGCCTGGCCCCAGGCTGCCACCAGCAGGTTGGCAGCCAGGCCGGCCAGCATGATCACGGCCGCCCAGGCCAGCCCGAACACAAGAAAGGCAGCCTTGTTGCGCCAGCAGGCGACGCTGCTGAAGAACAAGGCCTTGCCGGCGCTCAGGCCACCCCAGTGCACCAGCGCGGGTGCATGCCAGAACGGTATGGCCAGCAAGCCGGCGAACGCCAGCCGAAGCAGCACCCCCAGCTGCAGCTGCGGGTCGTCGAGCAGCGGTTGAAACACCTCGGGTTTGCCGCCGGCCACCGCCTGTTGAAGGGCCTGGAACTTGCCGCCATCGAGCACGTCGCTCAAGACCACGATGACAAACGACGCCAGTGCATAGAGGATGCCCAGGCGCAGCAGGGCGCGAACCTGCGACGGCCCGCGGCGCAGCGGTTCGACCAACACCGAGGGCATGGGCGCGCGGCCCTGCAGCGCCTGCTGCGTGGCGATCATGAAGGCCACCGTGACGAGCGGCAGGCTGGTCAGCAGCAGCACCGGGCCGACCCACGGAATCATCAGCGTCACGAGGACGAAAAACAAAAACAGCGTGAACAGGCCGGAAAACGCGATCGGCCGCAGCGCGAAGGCCGAAAAACCCTGGCGCACCCACAGGGCGCCGCGCGGGGCGGGAACCAGTTTCAGTTGCATCGGGAGTCCGGGGACAGCGGCGTCAGGCCAGGCGCTTCAGGCCAGCAGGGGATGCCACGGCTGGTCGATGCGTTGGCGCAGCACGCGCTCGAAATGAGAGGGATCGTGCGCCTGCAACACGCTGGCGTCGCGCGGCAGGTGCAAGTCCCACAGCCGCGACACCCAGAAGCGCATGCCGGCGGCACGCAGCAAGGCCGGTGTCAGGCGCTTCTCGTCGGCGGTGAAGGGGCGAACCTGGTCGTAGGCCGAGACCAGGGCCGTGGCGCGGTCTTCGTCCAGGCGGCCCGAGTCGAGGTCGATGCACCAGTCGTTGATGCACACCGCGATGTCGAACAGGAAGGTGTCGACGCCGGCGAAGTAGAAGTCGAAGAAACCGCTGAGCACATGGCCGTCGAACAGCACGTTGTCGCGGAACAAGTCGGCATGCACCGGGCCGCGCGGCAACGCGGCATAGGCGGCGGACGCGGCCACCTGCTGCTGGAACGCGAGCTCGGTCTGGATCAGCGTGCGTTGCTCGGGGGTCAGAAACGGCAGGATCACCGGCACCGTTTCAGCCCACCACGCGAGGCCGCGCAGATTCGGCTGCTGCAGTTTGTAGTCGCGCCCCGCCACGTGCATGCGCGCCATCATGGCGCCCACGCTGCGGCAGTGCGCGGCATCCGGCGACAGCTGGTGGCTGCCGCGCAGCCGGTTGACGATGGCGGCGGGTTTGCCACCCAGGCGAAACAGGATCTCGTCCTGGCCGTCGGCCTGCGGCTCGGGCACCGGAATGCCGTGACCCGCCAGGTGCTTCATCAGGTTCAGATAAAACGGCAACTGCTCGTAGCTCAGGCGCTCGAACAGCGTGAGCACATAACGGCCGCGCGTGGTGTCGGCAAAGTAGTTGGTGTTCTCGATGCCCGAGGCAATGCCCTTCAGTTCGGTCAGTTCACCGATGTCCAGCCGTCGCACCAGACCGGCCACGTCGTCGAACGTGACTTGCGTGAAAACTGCCATCAGAACGACAGCACCGACCAGACCCGCTGGCCTGCGCTGCCCCGGTTGCCGCTCGGGTCCGTCGAGATGTCGCGCCCGGTGTCGGCCGGCACGATCTCGTAGCTGCCCTTCAGCGGCCCCTTGTTCTTGACCGTGATGCGCTGGCTTTGTCCGCGCACGCGCAGCTCTTCGATGCGCGTTTCCTTGCCTTCGATGACGATGTGCTGCACCGCGGGTTCGCCCGGTTCAGGCGGCACATCGGCCGGCGCGCTGTCTGCCGCGCGCACAGGGTTCAAAAGCAGCGCTGCCAGGCAGAAAAGCAGGGGCGAAATTTTCATGGTCACGCATTGTAGGCAGGCCCCAGGCGCGCTGCAGCAGAAGTGGCATGCGGCGCTGTGAGTGCGTGCACCGCGCGAAGGGATTTCGCGCGCTGCCGGGGCTTCCGTGACAATGCCCACCCATGAACGCTGTGCCGCCCTACGACCCGAACACGCTGCTGCTGGTAGACGGCTCCAGCTACCTGTACCGCGCGTACCACGCCTTGCCCGACCTGCGCAGCCCG
>DASQOS010000047.1:0-3193 GCA_035644375.1 Rhizobacter sp. | reverse complement strand
CATCGACGGTCAGGTTGAGCATGGCACCGGCTTCGGGCAGGCACACGGCGAGTTGCTGCACGTCGGCGAGGTAGTGGCGCCGCGAAATGGCGTGGCCCTCTCGCCAAGCCAGCGGCGCGTCCAGATCATCGGCCCAGATGAGGGGGGCAAGACTCATGCGGCCGGGTCGCAAGGCGCAGCCTGCGCTGGCGCCTTGGTGCCATGCAGGTACGCACGAACCGCATCGGCGACGCTTGAGCGTTCAAATTCCGGGTGCAAACGGTAGCGAATCAGGTACTCGGTGCCAAACATCACGGCCACGGCGATCGGTGTCACCAGGTTGGCGAAAAAAGCCCACGCATCGAAGCTTGCGAACGCGTACAGCGCGACCGAAACCAGCACGATGCCGATGAAGAAAATGGTCCAGGCCCGCGTCAGCTTGCGTGTATAGACCGCCATCGCCGCGACGAGGTGGCCGCCGTGGACGCGGCGCGCCAAGGTCGTGATCAGCGCCGTGTGGCCGGCGCGCAGCGTGCTGCCGAAGACGAGGGCCAAAAAGAGGTTGATGCCCGCATGCTGCGCGAGGTAGAGCACATGCGTGGAAACTTTCATGCCCATGGCGGCCTGCGCGCACAAAGCCGCCAGGCCCAACGCCGCGCAGGCGGCCACCCAGCGTTGGCGGCTGTGCCAGGCCCCGATGGCCACGGCGACCAGCATGGGCATCAGCACGACGACGACGTTCCATGCGGAAGCCTGTGTCTGCGTCATCAGCCAATGCGAGACGGCCACATAGGCCGCGCCAGCCAGGGCGATCGCGGCGATGCGGGCTGCGAGACGGACTTGCATGAAGAGACGGGCTCAGCCGACGCGGTGGGCGGCGATGTGTTCGGTCAGGCTGGCCAGCGAGGTGAAGATACGGGCGTTGTCTTGGTCGTTGGAGCGCAGTTGAAATCCGTAGCGCTGAGAGACGACGAGGGCCACCTCGAGGATATCGATGGAATCCAGGCCGAGCCCGTCGCCATACAGTGGCGCTTGCGGGTCGATTGATTCGGGAGCGATGTCGAGGTTGAGCGATTCGACGAGCAGAGCAGCCACTTCGCGCTGGAGTTCAATGTTGGAAGCAGTCATGCGTGCGTGGAGTCGATGAGGTACGTGTCTTCGGCCAGTCTGCCTGGCGAGCTGTGCCAAACAATCCGTCATGCCCGGCGGCGAGCGCTCAGTTTATCAAAGGCCTGCACCGGCAAGGTGCTCGGTGGCCGAGGGAGGCCGCTGCGACTCGCAGCGCTCTAAAGCGTGCCCGACGCCCGTGCAGGGCCGGTGGCCGAACCAGCGCCGGTCAGGGCAAATAGGGCCTGGTCAAGGCGAAATCAGAGCCGTCGAGCAGCGACGCCGGGGACGACTCGCCTCGGTATTCGGCCACTTCGCGGACCAGGCGGTCGATCTCGGCACGGGCGATGCGCAATTCGCCTTCCAGGCGCGACGCCGCCTTGCGCAGATCTGCGGTGCCGGCGGCGATCTTGCCCTGCGCTGCAGCGCGTTCTTTCTCCAACTCCACCTTGAGGCGCGCATTGCTGGCCCGCGTGTTCTGGGTGCCGGAGGCAAATTGCTCGCGCGCCGCAGCGACCCATCGAAGATGACGGGCACGCGCCCGGCGACTGACATAAGCCCAGGCCGCCGTGGCACCAAGCACCACGCCGGTGGCCCCTCCGATGGCGGTTCCCACCCATACAACGTCCATGTGTGCCCCTGTGTGCAGTTTTCGCAGCCCGACATCGGCACGCGCGATCACGCATTAACGCGTGACTTGCAGAGTATGGAATCCCCACCCGTGCTGTCTCTCCCTCAGAACAGGGGCGCGACGTGAGAAAGCGCACGCAAGCGTCGTCCACGTGAAACAAGCAGCGCTGCCGTGGGAAATCGTGCTCACGTTCCGGCCAAAGAATGCCGACAGACCAGACTCAGATCAAACTTTGCGCGTCTCGGCGAGCCCGTTGGTTTTCCATCCGATTCACACCTTGCTGTTCACCCTCTTCGCCATCCTTGCCACAGGCGCCGTGCTTTATGCCGCGCTGATGGCGGCTCTCTATGTCAATCAAGAGGGGCTGCTTTTCTTCCCGCAGCCGCTGGCACCGGATGCGCGCCTGACGCGCGAAACCGACGTCCAGGAGTTGACGCTGCAGGTGCCCGGAGCCACCCTTTCGGCGCTGCATCTGAAGCGCCCCGGCGCCAAGGGCTTGGTGTTCTTTCTGCATGGCAATGCCGGTAACTTGACCAGTTGGTTCACCGAGTCGGATCTGTACCGGGCCACCGGCTACGACGTCTTCATGATCGACTACCGCGGCTACGGCAAAAGCACCGGCCGCGTGAGCAGCGAAGCGCAGCTGCGAGCCGACGTGCGCGCTGCGTGGGACCACATCGCGCCGCAGTACGCAGGCCGGCACCGCGTGATCTACGGCCGCTCGCTCGGCACCGCACTGGCAGCCGGCCTGGCAGCAGACGTGCAGCCCGAGCTCACCATCCTGGTATCGCCGTACAGCAGCATGCAGGCCATGGCGCGCGAAAACTACCGCTTCGTGCCGGGTGTGCTGGTGCGCTACCCACTGCGTACCGAAGACGACGCCGCGCGCATTCGCGGGCCGCTGCTGCTGGTGCATGCCGATGCAGACGCCCTCATCGGGCTGCACCACAGCCAGGCCATTCTGGCGCGCGCGCCGCATGCCCAGCTGGTGACGCTGCGCGGCGCGGGCCACGGCGATCTGCATGGTTTTGCAGACTATGACCGCACCCTGCGCACAGCGCTCAGCGCGTTGTAACCCGCGTCTGCGCTCAGATCATCGCCAGCGAGCCCTTGCGTTGGGGAGGCGGGAACGGCTGGTCCAGTGCCGCCAGGTCCTCGGGCGTCAACTGCAGGTCGGCTGCGGCCAGGTTGGCGCGCAGATGCGTCTCTTGCACGGCCTTGGGAATGGCCATCACGCCAGGTTGCTTGAGCACCCACGCCAGCGCCATCTGCGTGGCGCTGGCGCCGTGGCGTGCCCCCATGGTCTGCAGCACAGGGTGCTGGGCGAGCCGGCCCTGGTCGAGGGGCGAGTACGCCATGGTGGGCATGCGCCGCTGGCGCTGCGTGGGCAACAGGTCAAATTCGATGCCGCGCTCGCTGAGCGCGTAGTACACCTGGTTCGTGGCACAGGCCTCGCCGCCAGGCAACGACCACAGC
>DASQOS010000046.1:0-6440 GCA_035644375.1 Rhizobacter sp. | reverse complement strand
CCGTTCACCGGATCGGCGAACACGGCAAGCAGGGTTTTGCGCTGTGCGCTGTTCATTTGAGAATGATATCAAAAAGTGATGCCATGACAAGCTCTGCCAGCCCCACTGTCCAGCGACATCCGGTACTCGAACTGCTGACCCGATACGAGGCCGTGTTCCAGGCCGCATGGGCGGCGCGCCACGAACTGGCCGGCCCCAAGCGCCTGGCCGACGAAGCGGCCTTCCTGCCCGCCGCGCTGAGCCTGCAAGAAACACCGGCCCATCCCGCACCACGGCGCGCGGCCATCGCGGTGTGCGCGCTGTTCGTCTTTGCGCTCGCCTGGTCGGTCTTCGGCCAGGTCGACATCGTGGCCGTGGCGCCGGGCCGCATCGTGGTCAGCGAGCGCACCAAGACCCTGCAGCCGCTCGAAGCCGGCGTCGTCAAACGCGTGCTGGTCAAAGACGGCGACAGCGTGCAAGCCGGCCAGGTGCTGGTGGAGCTGGACGCGACCAATGCGAGTGCCGACCAGGCCAGTGCGCAAGACCAGCTGAATGCCGCCGCATCGGAAGAGCGCCGCACCACGGCCTTGCTGGCCGCCATGCGAACCGGCAAGCAGCCTGTATTGCCAGCCGACAAAGAGGCACGCGCCAGCGACCAATCGCAGCTGCAAGCCGAATGGCAGGACGTCACCGCCAAGCTGGCCAAGTTCGGTGCCGAGCTGGCCCGGCGCCGGGCGGAGATCGTCACCGTGCAAGAAACCATCGCCAAGCTCGAAGCCACCCTGCCGATCGCCAAACAACGAGAGGCCGACTTCAAGAGCCTGACCGACCAGGGCTTCATGGGTGTCCACGCCGGGCAAGACCGCAGGCGCGAACGCATCGAGCAAGAGCGCGACCTGGCCACGCAGCGCGCCCGGTTGACCGAAGCCGACGCCGCATTGAACGAGAGCGAGAACAACCGCGCCGCCTACCAGGCCGAAACGCAGCGAGGCTTGAGCGAACGCCAGGCCCAGGCCATGCTGAAGCGCCAGCAGTTCACGCAGGAGCGCAGCAAGACCGAACAGCGCAACCGGCTGACCCAGCTCACCGCACCGGTGGCCGGCACGGTGCAGCAGGTGGCAGTGCACACCGAAGGCGGCGTGGTGACACCGGCCCAGGTGCTGATGGTGATCGTGCCCAAGGACGCGCAGGTCACGGCCGAGGTGGTGGTCGACAACAAGGACATCGGCTTCGTCAACGCGGGGCAGATCGCGGCCATCAAGCTGGAGACCTTCCCCTTCACGCGCTACGGCACGGTCGAGGCCACGGTCAGCAGCGTGACGGCGGACGCGGTGAGCGATGACAAGAAGGGCTCCATCTTCCCCGCGACGCTGGCGTTCCGCCACAACAGCATCAACGTCGACGGCAAACAGATCCACCTGAGCCCGGGGATGAACGTGACGGCCGAGATCAAGACCGGCAAGCGCCGCGTCATCGACTACCTGCTCAGCCCGGTGCAGACCGCGGTGAGCGAAAGCATGGGGGAACGCTGAGATGACAAGCCCCCAAGCTCACGTCGTTCGCTGCCCCCCAAGGGGGCGCTCAGAAGGTGTGAATGAATCCGGCGTACCCGAGCAGGCCGTCCCAACGCGCCCAATCAAGGCGCAAAGCACAGCCGTAGCTCGGGCTACGGCTAGCATTTGCAACGCCGAGTGGGGGTGTTGGGACGGGATGAGCGGGCATGTTGGATTTGTTCACACCTTCTCAGCTCCCTTCGGGCGGCCGGGCGGGACTGAGATGCTTTTGCCCGCCCTTCAAGAGTGCAATGCCTTGAGCACCACTTCTGGCGCCGAAGCCACCATCTTGAGCAAGGCCGCTGCCGGTCCCGTGGGCTGGCGGCGATGCTGCTCCCAGTTTTGCAGCGTGCGCGTGCTCACGCGCATCAAGCGGGCAAATTCGCTTTGCGACAGCCCGGTTCGCTCACGCACGGCCTGCACGTCGGTGGCTGGCAGCGCTGCGTGTCGACCGCCCGGCGTCTTGCCGCGCGCCAAGGTTTTTGCTTCCTTCAGGCTCTGCACCAAGTCATTGAACAAGGTCTTGTCCATTTCACAACTCCTTCGCCAGTTCTTTCACATAGGTTCGCAGCAACGCCGTCTCACGGGCGCTCAGCGTGTCTTTCACCGACTTGGGATAGATCACCAGCATGTAGATCTGCTCCCGCGTTTTTGCCCAGTAGTAGATCGCCCGAACGCCGCCGCTCTTGCCCCGCCCCTGCGCCGCGAAGCGCATTTTGCGAATGCCGCCACCATCGCGAATCAACGCGCCGCATTGAGGGTCCGCCAGCAACAGGTTTTGCAGTGCCCGGTAGTCCTCGTCAGTCAGCAACTCGGTCACCAATCGGGTGAAGGTGGGCGTCTCAACAAATTCCATGGAAGACGATTCTATACGCCAATGGCGTATGTCTGCAACCTGGCCACTTCATCGGCAAACGCCGAAAGCATGGGGGAACGCTGAGATGCGTGTCCTCGTCATCCACCAGAACTTCCCCGGCCAGTTCGGCCACCTCGTCAAGGCCTGGGCGCAGCGCCCGGGCTGGGACGTGCGCGGCCTGGGTCGAGACACGGCACCCGGCCTGCCGGGCTTCGAGCGCTTGCTGCGCTATCGCTTGTCGCGCGGCGTCAGAGCCCAGCAGCATCCTTACTTGCGGCAGATGGAAGACGCCACGCTGCATGGGCAGGCCGCGGCGCGCGCGATGCTGAAGTTGAAGCAAAGCGGCTTCACGCCCGACGTGATCGTTGCGCACCCAGGGTGGGGCGAAACGCTGTACGCCAAAGACGTCTATCCGAACGCAAGACTGGTCCACCTGTGCGAGTGGTACTACAGCGCCGAAGGGGCGGACCTGGGCTTCGACCCGGAATTCCCGCTGAGCTTTGATGACAAGGCGCGCATCCGCACCTGGAATGCGCTGCACACGTTGAACCTGACGAACTGCGATGCGGCGGTGAGCCCGACGCACTGGCAGAAGAGCCGGCATCCGGAGATCTTCCAACCCAAGATCACGGTGCAGCACGAAGGCATTCCGACCCATCTGTTGGCGCCGGATGTCACAGCCCACATCACCACGCCGAGCGGCACCGTCCTCAAGGCGGGCGACCCGGTCATCACTTACGTGGCACGCAACCTGGAACCGTATCGCGGCTTCCACATCTTCATGCGGGCGCTGGAGAAGATTCAGCAAACCCACCCGACCTGCCACGCGGTGATTGTGGGTGCCGATGGCGTTAGTTATGGCAAGCGGCCCAAGGGGGCGGCTACGTGGCGCGAGCAGTTGCTGGGCGAGGTGAAGCTCGATGCCACGCGCACCCACTTCCTCGGGCGGGTGCCCTACGAGCAATACAAACGCGTGCTCCAGGTCTCGGCAGCGCATGTGTACCTGAGCTATCCGTTCGTGCTGAGCTGGTCGTTGCTCGAAGCGATGGCGTGCGGAGCGCTGGTGATCGGGTCGGACACGGCCCCGGTGCGTGAGGCGATCCAGGATGGGGTGAATGGGCGCTTGGTGGAGTTCTTCGACACCAATGAGTTGATCGTCGCGGCATTGGAGGCGCTTGAGGAGCCGCATGTTCATGTGCCTTTGCGGGACCACGCGAGGTTGGAGATGGCGATGTATGGGCAGTCGGCTGGGTTGTCGGGGTACGACAGGTTGATTGAATCGAAACATACTGTCTCCGGATCCAAGCCGCCGCCCGAGTCGCCATCAAATGGGACTAACAACGTGGGATGGTCAGCCGATGAACAACGCGTACTTCAGGAGAGCTGAAATGATCAAAGTCAGCGACCCTGCAAGCATTGCAATCCGCCGCATCGCCGAGACAGGTATCAATCGCTTCCTGGACATGGTGATGGGAGCGGTGCAGAACAAGCCGGTGATTGGCACGACCACCGATGCCAATTTTCAAGCCAACATGTGCGCCTTCTTCGGTGCACTGACGCCGGCACAGTTGCAAGCGCTCAAGGTCGAACTGCTGCCGGAAGGTCCGGGTGCGCTCGCCAACAAGGCACTCGTCGACGTCAATGCGCGGGCCGCTCTTGGCGCCTTGTCAATCGTCAGCTTTCCGCCAGTATTCGGCCGCGAGACATTGCTTGCGGCAAACAATGAAGCGAGCTTATTGGGAGAGGTTGCATGAACAGAAAAATGCTTGCTGTTAGCGGCGCGTTGATATTGGGCTGCACTGTTCTCACAGCCTGCAGCCCTTCTGACAAACAGAAGGCGGAGTGGGCAGAGAAGACACGGGTTGACTGTTTGGACAAGTTCTGTGAGGGGGATGTCGCTCCAACAAAGTTTGATCCAACCAAAGAGACCTCAATCAAATTGAACGGGCAGTGGTATTTCCTGCCGAAGCAATACGCGGTAAGCCAGGGATTGGCGTTCTACTGGCCAAGCAAGACGCCCGTGACTGGGCGAGCTGATCGCCAGGACTATCCGGAGCGTGGAAAGGATTTTTACGATGTCGCCATCGAAATCTTCCTGCAGCATCACGATGGCGTGACGTATGGCCCGAATCGATACGACCACCTGCGGAAAGCTGAGACCGAAGGGCGGGTTATCAGCAAAGAGCTTCGTCGCCCTGGACTGGAAGTCTGGCGTACGCGCGAGACCGATGGATTGGGCCCAGGTCTTTGGTATGTCGCCACGCAATACACCACCACTGATCCGAATGGATCTGTGCTTTCTTGCAGAAGCAGCAATCCCAAATTCGACCGTTGCGTTACTGCGTTTCAGTGGCAACCTGGCATTGGCGCCGACATGCGATTTCGCGCCAAGCACGCTGACGATTGGTCCGAGATTTATCAAGAAATGACCCGCGTACTTCAACTCATCAGGAAGGCATAACCATGGCAACCACTCTGAGCACTGCTGATATCCAAACTTTGGGAGCCATGGAGACGCAGGCCCAAGCCGGTCAGATCGGCTTCTGGCAAATCTATCAAACACTCGCTGAATTGCTGGTAACTCAATATGGCGTATCGGTGACTGATTCGACGGTGCTGTGGTTGCGCGGGGCTACTGAAGCCAACGCGGGCCGCGGAGCGATGTCGACACTGATTCGTGCCTATACCGAAACGCAATGCCAACTTCGCTACGGGACTACACCCACTCCGCAGCAAATGCAGCAGGCATCCAACGCTGTTGCGCAAAATCTGTTGAACGACTTGTTGGGTAGGAATGCGCCTCAATGGCCCAAGGGCCAAGTCCCCGACATCACCCGAATTGCCTTCGCCGATGCGACAGCTGTTGGCCGTGAACTCTTTGGCTCCAAACTCGGCCATGATGAAACGGACACGGCTTTCACCCAAAACTCCGCTTGGTCAGGCGCTCTGCTTTTCAGCATGCTGGGCAGTGATCAAACCGGAAAACTCATCAGCACCGGCGCGAGTCCAGGCGCCGTAGACACCCTCAACGACGTGCGCGACGTGTTGTATGCCGCGTTCTCATACGCCAAGGCACTGGAGGCGGCGCGCAGTACCTTTCTCTCCGAAAGTGTTCAACAAGCCAACCGAGATGTCGGCGTGCTCAGTTCCACTGTTGTCAGCTACCTGTCCGGCCCTGGGACTGTTCAAAGCCTGTTGGATACAGTGGCTTATGGAGCCGGCAGTGGCCCCGCAAGCATTGCAATCCGCCGCATCGCCGAAACCGGCTCCAACAAGTTCCTCGACATGCTGATGGGCACGGTGGCCGGCAAGAGCCAGATCGGAACGACGACGGACACCAACTTTGCCAGCCGGGCCAACACATTTTTCAGCGCCTACGGCAGCACGCTTTCAAGCATCGCCGCGGGCCTGCTGCCCACCAGCGCCGGTGGCCTGGCGGGCCTGGCGCGCACCGACGTCAACGCCCGCGCGGCACTGGCAGCGCTCAGCGTGGTGAGCGTGCAGGTCAGCAGCGCCGTGGCCAGCCAGTTCAGCCTGTACAACGCCACCACGGGCCAGGGCAACATCACTGACAACTGGATCACCGATCGCTCAGCATTTACCGCCCAATACTTCACCCAATTGCAGCGGGGCGGCGGCATCGTCCCTGGCACGCAGAACCTGCGCTTCTTCGACGCGGCCAGCAGCACGGAAGTGCTCGTGGGTGCGGGCGCCGCGGGCAACCAGCGGGTGCAGTATCTCTTTGGCGGCGATGCGGCGGACACCCTCACTGGTTTCGCTTTCGCTGATCACCTCTACGGTAGTGCGGGCAACGACGTCATGGATGGCCAAGGCGGTGCCGACTACCTGGAAGGCAACGCCGGCGCCGACAGCCTGAGCGGCGGAGACGGAGCCGACCAACTGTTGGGCGGTGCCGGCAACGACACCCTCGAAGGCGGCCTCGGCAACGACCAGCTCAAAGGCGGCCAAGACACCGACACCTACAGCTTCAAGACAGGTTGGGGGGCAGACACCATCGAAGACAGCGACGGCCTCGGCGTGATTCAAATCGA
>DASQOS010000045.1:0-2926 GCA_035644375.1 Rhizobacter sp. | reverse complement strand
TGCCCAGCTCGCCGCGCCCGAGCGCAGCCGCGCGCTGGCCCAAGCCGTGCTCGATCACGTCACCCAAGCCGACTTCACCTACACCCTGGTGCCAGGGCGTTATGGCGAAACCAATCAAGACCTGATCGACGAGTTCTGGCTCGACCGCAAGGAGGGTTTTTGCGAGCACTTCGCATCGGCCTTTGTCGTGGTGATGCGCGCGCTCGGCATCCCCTCGCGCGTGGTCACCGGCTACCAAGGCACCGACCCCTTGCCGGTCGACGGCTACTACCTCGTGCGCCAAAGCCATGCCCACGCCTGGGCCGAGTACTGGCAGGACGGCATCGGCTGGGTGCGAGCCGACCCCACGGCCGCGGTCGCGCCAGACCGCATCGTGCGCAGCCGCCATCTCGTGCCGGCGCCGGGCCTGGTGGCCGGCGCGCTGGGCGGCATCAACCCGCAGTTCTGGGCCAAGTTGCGCGGCGCCTGGGAGGCTGCCAACAACCGCTGGAACCAGTGGGTGCTCAACTACTCGCGCGGCCAACAGCTAGCCCTGCTCAAGCAACTGGGCTTCAGCGCCCCCAGCTGGGAAGACCTGGCGCTGCTGCTGATCGGCGTGTTGAGCGGCCTGAGCCTGCTCGGCGCTGCCTGGGCTTGGTCGGACCGGCGTCGCCAAGACCCCTGGCAACGCCAGGCCCAGCAGCTTCGGCGCGCACTCGGCTCGATCGGGCTGAGCGCCGAAGCACACGAGTCGCCGCGCGCCCTGGGCCTGAAGCTGAGGCAGCGCTTCGGCAGCCGGGCCACTGCCCTGGTGCAACTGCTCGACGCGCTGGAACTGCAGCGTTACGGCCGTGCTGCGCTGTCGCGGCCGTCAGCGCCATGGCTGCGCGCGGTGCACACGGAAACCCGGCTTCTTCGGCGTTCAAACACCGCACCGCCGCCTCGATAATGGCGGCCATGCCGATCTCGTTTCAAACGCACTTTCACGCACGCGCCTTTCTCCGCCTACTGCTGATGGGGGTCGTGGGGGTGGTGTTGACGGCCGGTTCCTTCAACGCGTTCAGCAAACCACCCAAGCACCGCAGCCACGCCCGCAAGGCGCCTGACGGCGTGGCCTACGGGCAGCGCGATGACGTGATGCGGTTTGGCGCCGAGCTGGCCCAGCGCCAAGGGCTCGACCCGGCCTGGGTGCAGGCGTGCCTGGCCGAGTCGCGCTTTCTTCCGCGGGTGGCGAAGTTCATCATGCCGCCCCCGGCGGGCAGCGCCAAGAACTGGGCCGCCTACCGCTCGCGCTTCGTTGAGCCGATGCGCATTCGCGCCGGTGTGGCGTTCTGGCGCGACAACGCAGTCTGGCTGCAAAGGGCCGAAGAGCTGTACGGTGTGCCGGCCGACATCGTGGTCGGCCTGATCGGCGTGGAAAGCATCTACGGCCAACAAATGGGCGACTTTCGCGCGATCGACGCGTTGGCCACGCTGGCCTTCGACTTTCCGGCCGGCCGGCGCGACCGCAGCGCGTTCTTTCGCGATGAGCTGGAGCAGCTGTTCGTGCTGAGCCACCACGAGAACGTCGACCCCCTCGACATCAAGGGCAGCTACGCCGGCGCATTGGGCATGGGCCAGTTCATGCCCAGCAGCTGGAACAGGTACGCGGTCGACTTCGACGGCGACGGCAAGGTGGACATGCACCGCAGTGCCGCCGATGTCATCGGCAGCGTGGCCCACTATCTGGCCGAGTACGGCTGGCAGCGCGGTCTGCCGACCCGCTTCGACGTGGCGGTTCCGGTCGAGGTCAGCGACCGCGCCGCGCTGCTGGCTCCCGACATCCTGCCCAGCTTCACGCCACTGCAGTTCGCCGAACACGGTGCGGCGCTGGCGCCGAGCGCCACGACCTTCGGCGACAAGCTGGCCTTGATCGAACTGCAGAACGGCGATGCGGCAACCAGTTACGTGGCGGGCACTGCCAACTTCTACGCCATCACGCGCTACAACTGGTCGAGCTACTACGCGATGGCGGTGATCGATCTGGGGGAGGCGGTGGCGCTGGTACGCCAGCACGTCGATCGTTGAGCCAAGCTTCGGCTGCCATCCAGGCGGGCGACAGCGCTTCCAACGGCAGGTCTTCGGTTACCTCCAGGCCGCAGCGCAGATCCCAACTCGAGTCGTGCCAGCCCCAGCTCAGCCGAGGCAGCCCATCATGCGCAGCCGCATGCGCTGCGCTCACCTGAAAAGCCATCGTTGCCATGTACCGTTCCTGCTTGCTGTGTGGGGTGCAGGCAGTGTCCGCAGCAGCGCCCTCGGGTGCCATCCCACCAAGGTCTGAATTCGGCACACCAGGAAGAGCGCCCGCCACACAGCGAGCGAAGCGAAGCGCCACATCAAGCCACGCCCAAGAGACGGGTTTCCCGGCCCGATGGGTGGCGCCCCTTGGGGGCAGGAGCGAAGCGCCTGGGGGGGCCCATCTACCCGGGGATCACGCTGACCGACACGTCCATTTCCTGATCGCCACTGCCCAGGATCACGCCGCGCAAGGGCACCACGTCCGCAAAGTCGGCGCCCCACGCCAGCGTGATGTAGCGCTGGTCGGCGAGCTGGTTGTTGGTGGGATCGAATTCAACCCAGCCGCATTCGGGCGAATAGGCAGCGACCCAGGCATGCGAGGCATCCACGCCCATCAAGCGCGGCTGACCGGGCGGCGGGTCGGTCAGCAGATAACCCGACACATAGCGGGCCGGCAGGCCGTGGCCGCGCAGACAGGCCAGCATCAGGTGCGCAAAGTCCTGGCACACGCCACGCCGCTGGTACAGCACCTCGTCGACCGAGGTGCTGACGGTGGTGGCCCCCGGATCGAAATCGAACTCCGAGTGGATGCGCTGCGTCAGGTCCAGCATGGCTGCCAACCAGTTGTCCTGGGCCTTCAACGACGCCAATGCGTACACGCGGGCAGATT
>DASQOS010000044.1:0-2102 GCA_035644375.1 Rhizobacter sp. | reverse complement strand
ACCTGATCCATCTTCTGCGCAGCAAAGCGGTGCTGATGCCTGGCGCGAACATGACCTTGACCGTCGAGAAAACCGCCGAGGTGTCGACCTGGACCTACCAGGGCGGCTTGCGCGACTACCTGATGCAGTCGCTGATGGCCGACCCGGTGATCCCGCTGTTCGAAGGCGAGCATTACGCCGACAAGGGCGAGATCGAGAACTTCGCCGAAGGCGAGGGCGCCGCCTGGTGCGTGGCCTTCACCGAAGACGGCTCGCCGATGCGCGAGAGCTACGTCAACCTGATTCCCACCGTCAACGGCGGCACGCACGAATCGGGTTTGAAGGATGGCTTGTTCGGCGCGATCAAAGGTTTCATCGACTTGCACAGTCTGCTGCCCAAGGGCGTGAAGCTGATGCCCGAGGACGTGTTCTCGCGTGCCAGCTTCGTGCTGTCGGCCAAGGTGCTGGACCCGCAGTTCCAGGGCCAGATCAAGGAGCGCCTGAACAGCCGCGATGCGCTACGCCTGGTGTCGACCTATGTGAAACCTGCGCTGGAGCTGTGGCTCAACCAACACGTGGACCTTGGCAAGAAGCTCGCCGACCTGGTGATCCGCCAGGCGCAAACGCGCCAGCGCGCGAGCCAGAAGGTCGAGAAGCGCAAGGGCTCGGGCGTGGCCGTGTTGCCGGGCAAGCTCACCGATTGCGAAAGCCGCGACCTGACGCTCAATGAGTTGTTTCTGGTCGAGGGCGATTCGGCAGGCGGCAGCGCCAAGATGGGCCGCAACAAGGAAACGCAGGCCATCCTGCCGCTGCGTGGCAAGGTGTTGAACGCGTGGGAAGTCGAGCGCGATCGGCTGTTTGCCAACAACGAGATCCACGACATCTCGGTGGCGATCGGTGTCGACCCGCACGGTGCCAGCGACACACCCGACCTGAGCGGCCTGCGTTACGGAAAGATCTGCATCCTGAGCGACGCCGACGTGGACGGCTCGCACATCCAGGTGCTGCTGCTGACGCTGTTCTTCCGCCACTTTCCGAAGCTGATCGAAGCCGGACACATCCACATCGCCAAACCCCCGCTGTTTCGCGTCGATGCGCCTGCGCGCGGCAAGAAGCCGGCGGCCAAGATCTACGCGCTGGACGACGGCGAACTGACGGCCACACTCGACAAGCTGCGCAAAGAGGGGGCGCGCGAAAGCGCATGGAGCATCAGCCGCTTCAAGGGCCTGGGCGAGATGAACGCCGAGCAGCTGTGGGACACGACCCTGAGCCCCGAGACGCGCCGCCTGCTGCCAGTGGCTTTTGGAGCACTAGATTTCGCTGCCACCACCGACTCGCTGACCAAGCTGATGGGCAAGGGCGAGGCGCAGGCGCGGCGCGACCTGATGGAACTGCATGGGGACGATGTCGAGGTGGACGTTTGAGCGACCTGCGATTGACCCCCCGGCTTGATGCCATCGAAACGAATTTGCTGAATGACCATGGACTCTGAAACAACCGATGGCGGCGACGCCATCACGCTGGCGCACTACGCCGAGCGCGCCTACCTCGAATACGCGCTGAGTGTCGTGAAGGGCCGCGCGCTGCCCGATGTGTGCGATGGCCAAAAGCCGGTGCAGCGCCGCATCCTGTACTCGATGGACCGCATGGGGCTGGGCTTTTCCGGCAGCACCGGCGCCAGGCCAGTCAAGGGTGCGCGCGTGGTGGGTGACGTGCTCGGCCGCTTTCACCCGCACGGCGACCAGTCGGTGTACGACGCGCTGGTGCGCATGGCGCAAGACTTCTCGCAGCGCTACCCGCTGATCGACGGCCAGGGCAATTTCGGCTCGCGCGATGGCGATGGCGCGGCGGCAATGCGCTACACCGAAGCGCGCCTCGCGCCCATCTCGCGGCTGCTGCTCGACGAGATCGACGAAGGCACGGTCGACTTCATTCCAAATTACGACGGTTCGACGCAAGAGCCTCGGCAGCTGCCGGCGCGCCTGCCGTTCGTGCTGCTCAACGGCGCCAGCGGCATCGCGGTCGGCCTGGCGACCGAAGTGCCGTCGCACAACCTGCGCGAAGTGGCGGCGGCAGCGGTCGCGTGGATCAAAAACGCCAAGCTCTCGGACGACGAGCTGGCG
>DASQOS010000043.1:0-8305 GCA_035644375.1 Rhizobacter sp. | reverse complement strand
TCATCACCACCGCCGTGGCGGCGCGATGGGCATGGCGGGTGAAACATCCGGGCCAGGCCGAGGCATGAGGTACCCTGCGACTTCACAAACGGAGAAACGAATGGCCATCCAAGCACAACGAAATCGAGCGAGACTGCATGTGCTGCGAGACAACGTCCACCGTGCCAAGCGCGACGTGAAGCTCAAGATTCCCGGCGCGGCCGAGCGGCTGAAGGCCCATCTCGCGGCGCGACTCGCGTACGCAGAACTCGGCAAGTAGATAGAGGCTGGGGCGTCGAGGGGTTGGATGCGAAAGCCTGGCAAGCCCATGTTGGGTTGCGCCGCGGCTTCGCAGACTAGCCTGGAGTCATTCGGAGTTCGGCAGCTCCGGCATTGCCGATAACCGCAGACCCGGGCTGCCCGCCCCTCAGCGCACCGCCAGCGCGTACCGGACATCTAGGTCGTCGACGACCAGTACGCGTTGATGATCGCGATGTGGGTGAACGGGTGGCCGCTCGAGACCGCCGGGTTGGCTTGAGACACATCCACCAGGCTTTCCAGCTCGTTGGCGTTCGGCATGCGCCGCTGGCCAATTGCTGCGTGGCCGTCAGTGCGGCAGACCAGGCCGATGGGCTGAAGCAGCCGGCGTTCTTCAGCCAGACCGGGCGACCGATTCGCCTTCCGGCTTGATCGACTGGTTCGCGCTTTGCGGCGCTCTCGGCCGCGGCTCGGTGCGGCGGCCTTGGATGGCTGCAGCGGCATGCAGGCGCGCCGTCCGTCCAGGCAACGGCGCAGAAATGTCACACTTGGCTCGCATCCTGTAAGACACACACCCACCCTGGACGACGATGAACGATTTCTTTCTCGCGGTCCCCCTGCTGCCGGCCTTCTTGCTGGCGAGCTTCGTGTTGGCGGCCACGCCGGGTCCGGCCGTGGTCTACATCGTCGCCCGCACGCTGGCGCAGGGCCGTGCGGCAGGGTTTGCGTCGGTGGCCGGCGTGGCCCTGGGCAACTTCGGCAACGCGGCGGGCGCCTCGATCGGGCTGGCCGCGCTGTTTGCCATTTCTGCCACCGCGTTCAGCATCGTGAAATTCGCCGGCGCCGCCTACCTCGTGTACCTCGGCATCAAGGCGCTGCGCCCGCGGGCCACCGACCTGCGGATCGAGCAGTTCGAGGCGCCGCGCCTGTTGCGCATCTTTCGCGATGGGTTCCTGGTGGCCTTGCTCAACCCCAAGACGGCGATCTTTTTCGCGGCCTTCCTGCCGCAGTTCATCGAGACATCGGCGTCCAAGGCCTTGCACAGCATGGCGCTCGGCGGCGTGTTCGTGCTCATTTCCGTGGGCACCGACACGGCTTACGTGTTTGCCGCCGGCGCGATGGCACGCCGGGTCGGCGGCCGCGGCCCGGGCGGTCCCGCCGCGGCCCGCTACGCCACGGCAGCCACCTTCATCGGCTTGGGCATCTTCACCGCGGTGGCGGGGTCGCGTGCTGCGCGATGAAGGGGCGGCCGCCCCCTCCACGGCACAGAAAGGTTGATCCATGGCGCTCGGTTGGTTGACGGTTCTGCAAAACGTCCCCTGGGCGGATGTCATCGGCAACGCGCCCAAGGTGGCCGAGGCCGCCAAGAAACTGTGGAAGGCGACGAGCAAGGCGGAGGTGCCGGCGCCGCCAACCCCGGCCGGACCAGCGGTGCCGTCGTCGGACGCACGGGCCATGGCCGCGCTGGCGTCGCGCCTGGCCTCGCTGGAGGCGGCGAGCGCTGATCTGCACGCGCAAATGATGGCGTCGTCGGAGCTGATCCAGGCGCTGGCCGAGCAGAACGCACAGCTCGTCGCACGCATCGAGGCCAACCGCGTCCGGGTGGTGTGGCTGACCGTCGCCACGCTGGTGGCCGCCATCGCCTCGGTGGCCGGTTTGGGGCTTGCGTTGATGCGCCACGTGGGCTGAAACTAGCGTCCTCACGGTTCATCGTTTGTCCAAGCACATGCCACCGCCCGACGCATGGCTGTTCCCCTTGACGCTGTTCGCCGCCCTCGGCTGCGGGCTGATGGGCGGTGTTTTTCTGGCGTTCTCCAGTGTCGTGATGCAGGCGCTGGCGCGCCTGCCGGCGCCCAGCGGCATGGCGGCCATGCAGTCCATCAACCTCACGGTGATCGGCTCCTTGTTCCTGATGCTGTTCATGCTGACGGCGCTGGCCTGCGGGGTGCTGGGGCTCAGCGTGCTGCTGCGCTGGCAGGGCGCGTTCTCGGCTTATGTGCTGGCCGGCGGGGTGCTCTATCTGGTGGGTAATTTGGGGGTCACCCTGGTTTGCAACGTGCCGCTCAACAACGCGCTGGCGCCGCTCGATGCGTCGTCCACCGAAGCCGCCCGCGTCTGGTCCGACTACGTGGTCAGCTGGACCCGATGGAACCACCTCAGAGCCGTCACGGGCCTGGCTGCGGCGCTGTCGTTGACGCTGGCACTTTGCGAGTGGCACGGCGCCCACATCGGATGAAAGCAGCGCGGGACGAAGGCCGTTCACGTCCGTACGGCGCAAGCACACACCCTTCACAGGAGCCGCCGTGAAACTCATCGGAATGCTCGATTCGCCCTATGTGCGGCGCGTGGCGATCTCGCTGCAGCGGCTGGACCTGCCGTTCGCGCATCGATCCCTGTCGGTGTTTCGCAGCTTCGACCTCTTCAGCAAAGTCAACCCCGTCGTCAAGGCGCCGACCTTGGTCTGCGATGACGGCACGGTGTTGATGGATTCCACCTTGATCCTTCAGTACGCCGAAGCGCTGGCCGAGCCGGGCAAGAGTCTGATGCCGGCGGACACGGCCGGCCTGCGGCATGCGCTGCGCATCATCGGGCTGGCCTTGGCGGCCTGCGACAAAAGCGTGCAGATCTACTACGAACACGCGCTGCGCCCCGCCGAAAAGCTGCACGAGCCCTGGCTGGCCCGCATGACCGGCCAGGTGCTGGCGGCCTACGGGGCGCTGGAAGCCGAAATCGCGCGCCAGCCCTTGGCCGTGGGCAGCCGCGCGATCGACCAGGCCGGCATCAGCACCGCGGTGGCATGGCACTTCACGCAAATGATGCTGCCGCACGTGGTCGATGCTGCCAAGTACCCGGCATTGAAGCAGTTCTCGGCCCGGGCCGAGGCGCTGCCCGCGTTCCTGGCCGCGCCGCACGGAGACAGCACCTACTTGCGCGTGGGCTGAAGGCGCGGCGCGCAAGCTTCACGACAATCTGACACAACCGCGACCGACGTTGCCTGCTCAGGGGGCTTCGCGCTCGCTATGCTTTCCAACCCTTCCAGCCTGTCAGGTGAGCCGCATGCGCATGTTCATGGTCCTTCCTCTGGTTCTGACCCTTGCGGCGCCCGCGGCGCAGGCCCTGTCGCTCGACGCCAAGGCCATCGCGCGCTTCGACATCAGCTATGCCAAGTGCGAAACGCAGTACCCCGAGATGAAAGGCCATCGGGACGAGGCCTACCTGAGCCTGTGGCGCGTCCAGGCCGACGAGAAGAACCGGGCGCAGCTCGACAAGCTGCGCAAGGGCACGACCTATCAGGCAGAGAAAGCGCGCATCCTGAAGTCACCCAAAGAAGCGGCGGCAGCGGCGTCGCGTCCACTGAGCGGGCAGTGCCAGGCCTTGTGGAGCGAGACGCAAAAAGTCGCCAAGACAAAGCAGTGAGGTTCGCGCCGTCGATGGGTGACATTTTTGACGGACCGCGTCCGCTGCGGTTCACCGCACTGACCCTTCCCGCGCCGCTGACGGTGGCCGTTCTCGCGCCGCACCCGGACGACTTCGATGCGATCGGCGTCGCGATGCGCTGGCTCGTGCAGCGCGGGCACCAGATTCATGTTGCCGTGCTGACCGCGGGCGCCGGCGGCGTGGATGACGGCTGGCACGGCGCCCACACCGACCAGGCCAAGGCCGCGCTGCGCGAAGCCGAGCAGCACGCCAGTTGCCGCTTCTTCGGCTTGCCCGCCGAGCGCCTGGTGTTCTTGCGCTTGTGGAACGCCAGCGCCGAGGCAGCCGCAGACCACGAGCGGCTGCGCAGCTACCTGCTGGCCAAGCGGCCGGACCTCGTGTTCATGCCGCACGGCAACGACAGCAACCGCACCCACCGCCAGACCTACGACACGTTTCGCGCGATCGCCTTGCAGGACAAGCTGGCCTTGTGGGCCTGCCTGAACCGCGATGCGAAGACCCTGGCGATGCGCTCCGATCTGGTCATGGGCTTTGATGAAGAGGATGCGGCCTGGAAGGCACAGCTGCTGCGCTTTCATCGCTCGCAGCACGAGCGCAACCTGGGCACGCGGGGCATCGGTTTCGACCAACGCATCTTGCAAGTCAACCGCGAGGCCGCCGCCGGTGTCGCGTCAGCGCATCCGTATGCCGAGGTGTTCGAGCTGGAACGTTTCGGCTGAACGGGTCTCGGCACGTCACCCGCAGGCGAGGCACATGGCCATGACGAGCAACTGGCCGGCGCGCATGAATGCGCGCTCGGCCCGGGCCCTCACGGCGTGATCGTGACGATCGTGACGCGGCGGTTTTCGGGGGCCGCGGGGAACGCGCGGTTCATCAGATCGCGGTCGCCCCGGCCTTCGGCCTTCAAGCGTTCGGCGGCGATCTGGTGGGCGCTGACGAGGTAGGCGCGAACGCTTTCTGCGCGCTGTTGCGACAGCAGCATGTTGGCCTCGGCGTTGCCGCGCGGGTCGGCGTGGCCTTCGACGCTGAAGTTGTAGTCGGCCAGCCGGTCGTTCTTCAGCGCAGCGGCCACCACGTCGAGCTGCTTCTTGGCGTTGTCGGTCAGGTCGGACGAATTGGTCTCGAAGGTGATCAGCAGCGACGCGCTGGCGCGCTTCTTGGGGGCCAGCACGCCGGCGCTGTTGTCGCGCGTGACCTTCAGGCTGCGCGTGACCACCGGCTCCGGCGGCGGCGTCAGCGCGTCCAGCAGGTTGGATTCGGTGACCTTGTTGCCCTTGAGCACGGGGCCTTCGGCTTCTTGTGCCCAGGCGCCGGCGCACAGAACAGCGACCAGCAAGGCGATCAGGCCGCGGCGCGAGTGGATGAGGGTTGGGTTCATGGGGAAACTCCTTGCATCAAAGCTGAGGTGATCTTGGCATCAAACGGGTGGCCTGGCGACAGACCAAGGTCATCCCAACGGGATGGTGGGCGGCTCCCACAGGTTGGAGATGCGCGTGGTCTCGGCCGGGTCGCCGATCCAGACCGCCACGGCGCTGTAGTTGTCCTGGCGCGGCCGGGCGTTGCGAACGATGGTGTCCGCCATGTAGCCCAGCCATTCGTCCGGGGTGCGTGCGCCGGCAAACGAGGTCTCGATGTCGTGGTGGCTGAAGTGGTCCCACCAGCCGTCCGAGCACAGCAAGAAGGCGTCGCCGTCTTCGATCGGCATCGGCGCCTCCACCGTGTTCGGGTCGACGCCGCCTTCGGTACCCATCGCGCTGAGCAGCTGGTTTTTCTTCGGGTGTTCGAGCGCTTCGCTCGAGGTGAGGTAGCCCGCCTCGACCATGTGCTGCACCACGCTGTCGTCGCGGCTGACGTGGCACACGCGGCCGTGGCGCAGCATGTACAGGCGCGAGTCGCCGACGTGCGTCCACAGCGCTTGTTCGCACCGCATGTCGATCCACAGCGCCACCAAGGTCGCGTACATGCGGTCGCGGCTGCGGCTTTCTTGCTGGTCGCTCAGCGCGGTGTTGGCGTCGCGCACCAGCCGCGTCAGGTATTCGGGCGTGGCGTGCGTGGCGGACTGCAGCCCCAGCGCCGTCAGCCGCACCACGATGTCGGACGCGATGGCGCCGCCACGGTGGCCGCCCGCGCCGTCGGACAGCACGGCATAACAGAACGGGCCGTTCATGCCGTGGCGCAGATCGTCTTCGTTGTGGTTGCGCGCGCCGACCTCGCAACGGGTGGCGATTTCAACCTGCAGCATGCGGTTGTTCTCTTTCAATCTGCGGTGAAGGTCGTGCAGCGAACGGCCATGGATCAGACCGGGTGCCGTGCGGCGTCCAGGCGGTCCAGTTGCTCTTCGTAGGCATTGATGAAGGCTTTGCCGAACAAATCGTGAAAGTCGTCCTGGGCTTCGTCGTGGATGCGCTGGTAGTGCTGCAGATAAAGCTCCCACAGCTTGGCGCGCCGGTTCATCGGCAGCACCGAATCGAGCATGCTGTTGCCGGCGAGCTTGCCTTCGAGCTGGCCCGGCTCGAAGCGCTTGAGCACGCCTTCGAGCGCGGCCCGCATGCCGGCCATGGTGCCGATGGCGTGGCCCAGCAGGTCGTCCATCACTTCGGTGACGGCCGCCGGGCCGACCATGAAGCCGCGCATCGGTGGCTGCAGCAGCTGCTGGATCGCCACGCCGGCATCGGGCGAGAACTTCAGCGGGTTGTTGTTGCGTGCCTGGATGGTGGTGACGTCGGCACGCAGCTCTTGTTTGGCCGCGGCGCGGATCGCCACCAGCTTGAGCGTGCCTTCCACCGAATGGTGCAGCAGCTGGCCGATCATCTTCATCAGATCGGGGTTGAGCCCTTGCGGCGGGTTGAACGAGATGCCGGCGCCTTCGCAGAACGCGGCCCACAGCGCAGCGGCAGAGGCATCGGCGCTGCTGTTCAGCGGGGCCGGTGCCGAGATCGCAAAAGCCTCGCGCCGCGGGCGCAGGCCGGGCACCGTGTCGGTCGTCAGGCCGTCGCCGCGGCCGGGGGCTGCAGGCTGCGGCGCGGCGGCGCGCGCCACAGGGGCGGGAGCCGCCATGGGCGGCGCGGCGGCCTTGGCGGCTGCGGGCCACGGCGCTGCTGCGGGTGCGCTCACCGGGCTCTTGGCCGCGGGCGCTTGAACCGGTGGCGCCATCAGCGTCTTGGGCGACACCACGGCCGGTGGCTTGTAGGCGCCCTGCATCTCCGGCGTGTGGTCGAAGTCGGCCGGAATCGCCGGCCCGGCCGCGGCCGGCGTGGCCGCACCGAACATCGCCAACGGGTCGGTGCTCGGAGGCCGGGCACCCGACGCGGCATCGGCCTTGGATGGCGCCATGAATCCGGCCAGCGGGTCGCTGTCGCGCGAGCTGCCGGCCTGCAGGCCGAACATGGCATCGAGGCTGCTGCCGCTCTGGGCCGGCGTGCCGATCAGATCGCCCAGGCCCAGGTCGGCCGGCAGCGCGGCCGGCGCTTGCGGGTCCGCTGACGGGCTGCCGCCGACGAACGAGGCCAAGGCCGCGTCGGCCTTGCTGCCGGGCGCGGGCGACACGTCGGCAAACGGGTCGAAGTCATCGGGCAGCCGCGCCGGCGCGGGCGCCTGAGCCGGACCTGACGACAAAAACGATGGCGCTGCCGGTGTCGGGGCCGCAACAGGTGCCGGGGCAGACGTGCGCCCGGGTTTGCGCACAAAGGCGGCCGTGGTCGGCGGGCTGACCTGCGAGCCGTCGACCAGCCCGGCAAACGGGTCGGCGGCCGCGGAGGCACCGGTGCCGAGCAGGTCGGCAAACGGATTGGAGCTGGTGGTCGACGCGCGGACCGTGACTGGCGAAGCAGCCGGTGCCGCCAACGAGGCCGGCATGCGCGGGTTGGTCTTGGATTCGGCCGACGAGGCGCGGATCACGGTGCGCCCATCCATCGGCCGGATTTCGGTGGGCGCGTCCGAGCTGCCGTCTGCCGACAGGCTGGCGCGCAGGGTGTAGCCGCCCACCACCAGTTCGTCGCCCTCGGCCAGGGTGCAGCCCTCGCCCGGGTTGATCGGGCGGCCGTTGATCGAAATGGCGTTGGCGCTGCCGACGTTGCGGATCGAGAACGAGCCATTGCTGAACCACACCTCGGCCTGCAGGCGCGAGATGTGGCGTTCCGGGTCGGGCAAGGCCAGGGTGTTGGTGTCCGAGCGGCCAATGGTGCCGCCGCGCTCATCAAAATGACCGGCAATCGGCTGCGAGAGAGATTCGGTTTTCAGGGAATGGGCGCGAATCACCAGATTCATGGGGCCTCCAACGACGCGGCATCGCCAAATTCAGGGCATGGCATGCCAAGGTCTCGTTTATCCGACCGATGATGTCAACTGGCAATCAACGAAAGTCATGCGACGGTGGGTTTTGCCTGTGCTTGGCCGGGCCGGAGCTTGTTCAAGGCGGGCCCGACGCCCTGGACCCCAGCCAGGCGGCGACCAGGCAAAACACCGTGCCGACGATGAACCAGGCGCGCGCCTGGGGCCCGAGCTGCCGCGCGCGCCAGCAGCGCCCCAGCGCCAGCAGCAAAAAAGCCACACCGACGATGCCAAAAATGGCCCAGATGGGCGGCACGCTCATTGCGGCTGGCCGCCGGCATACCAGGCGCCGGGTTCGAAG
>DASQOS010000042.1:0-8156 GCA_035644375.1 Rhizobacter sp. | reverse complement strand
CGCAGACGCACGCTGTCCAGCGTGTCGAACTGGCGCGCCAGGTCGGCGGCGACGATCGAAATGAAACCCGGTGCCAGCCCGCACTGCGGGATGAAGGCGCTGTGGGCGCCCTGCGCCAGTTCGCGCATGCGGCGCGTGCTGGCGACGTCTTCGGTCAGGTCGAGGTAGTGCACGCCGGCCTGGCGCGCCGCCTGCGCCACGCTCACGCTGAGGTGGAAGGGGGCGGCGCTCAGCACCGCAAAGCGGCCGCGCAAGGCCGCGTGCAAGGCGGCGCCATCGCTGGCGTCCAGCACCAGCGTGTCCACCTGCGGTGCGTGGGCCATCTCGCGGCGCACGTCGGCCAAGGCGGCGTCGCTGCAATCTGCCAGCGTCACCCGGTAGCACAGGTCGCCTTGGGCCTGGCTCAGCAGCGCTGCCGCCACCGAGCCGATCTTGCCGCCGCCGATGATCAGAATGTCCTTCATGGGAAACCTCGTTGCGCGGGTGGCGATGCATCGATTTTGCGCAGCCGGTGTGAAATATGCAGCGTCACAGACGACGAATCGTCCGGCAAATTTCGTCGATCTGACGTACGCTTCGAGACGAAATGCCCAATTTGAAACTTGATGCCACCGACCAAGCGCTGCTGGCCCTGCTGCGCGAGAACGCGCGCGCGCCCACGGCCGAGCTGGCGCGGCAGCTCGGCTTGTCGCGCACCACGGTGCAGGCGCGCCTGGAGCGGCTGCAGCGCCGGGGCGTGGTGCTCGGCTACACCGTCGTGGTGCCCGACCAACTCGAAGCCACGCTGGTCCGGGCGCATGTGCTGATCACGGTGTCGCCGCGACAAAGCGGCGTCATCGAAGCGGCGCTGCGAAAAATCCCTGAGGTCCGAACGCTGCATTCGGTGAGCGGACCGTTCGACCTGATCGCCATCGTGGCGGCCCAGTCCATCGGTGCGCTCGACGGGCTGATCGACCGCATCGGCAAGCTCGACGGCGTGGAGCGAACGACCTCGGTGATCGTGCTGTCCACGCGCATTCAGCGCTGAGCCATGGAAGCGAAATCCTGCACACAAAAACGCCTTGAGAAAAAAGAAGGCCCCGATGTCAGCCATTACTTTCGAGCACCGCCTGAACTTAATGATTCAAGTTGCCGGTTGCGCTCGCCGACAACAGGGTGAAGCCTTGGAAATCCCGGGCATTTGCATCACGACGGTATGAAAGAAATACCTCCTTCGACCTTGATCGACGTGCAACTCCTGCGCATCGGGATGTTCGTGCATCTCGATGGCGGCTGGATGTCGCACCCGTTTCCGCTGAGCAGTTTCAAGATCGGAACCGCCGAGCAGATCCGCACCATCCGTTCGCTGGGCAAAGAGCGCATTCGCTGGAGTCCCGAGAAGAGCGATCCCGAACCTGCCGACCTGCCGGCGCCGGGTTCTGCCGCCGCCTCGGCCGCCGCGCCGGAACAAGTGGCCGCTGCGAAGCTGGCCGCCGCCGAGGTCTTGAAGGCGGCGGAAAAGGCCGCCGCCGAAGCCGCCGAGACCCCCGAGATGACCGAACGGCGCAAGCACCGCGAGGCGCTGGCCGCCCAGCGTGCGGCGCTGTCGATGTGCGAGCAACAGTTTGCCGAAGCCGCCCGCGCCTGCAAGCGCAGCGCGGAACTGGTGAGCACGCAGCCGCAGGAGGCGCGCCAACAGTCCGAGGCGCTGGCGCAGGCCTTCGTCTCCAAGATGCTCGGCCAGCAAGAGATCTGCATTCGCCTGCTGACCGAGGGCGCGGGCGACAAGGCGTCGCTGCATGCCATCAACGTCGCCGTCATTTCGATGTTGATGGGCAAGACCTTCGGTCTGTCCGAATCGGAAATGGCCGACCTGGGCGTGGGTGCGCTGCTGCATGACATCGGCAAGATCGAGTTGCCCGATCGTCTGCGGCACCGCGAAGACCATTTCACCAGCGCCGAACTGCTGGGCTACCAGGAGCACGTGGCGCACGGTGTCACGCTGGCCCGCAAGATGGGTTTGAAGCCGGGGGCCTCGCTGGTGATCGCCCAGCACCACGAACACGCCGACAGCAGCGGCTTTCCGCTCAAGCTCAACGCCGACCGCATGAGCACGGCCTCGCGCATCGTGTCGCTGGTCAACCGCTATGACAACCTGTGCAACCCGCATGTGCCCTCGCGGGCGCTGACGCCGCATGAAGCCCTGTCGTTGTTGTTTGCGCAGGGCAAGAGCAAGTTCGAGACCTCGATTCTGGGCGGCTTCATCCGCATGATGGGCGTCTACCCGCCCGGCTCGGCCGTGCAGCTGACCGACGACCGCTATGCGATGGTGATGTCGGTCAACTCGGCGCGACCGCTCAAACCCCGGGTGCTGGTGCATGACGGCAAGGTGGCGCGCGAGGATGCGCTGCTGGTCGACCTGGAAGCCGAACCGCGGCTCGGCATTCGCCGCAGCCTCAAGCCCCAGCAGCTGCCGCCCGAAGCGCTGAACTTTCTGTCGCCGCGCACGCGCATCGCCTATTTCTTCGAGGCCGATTCGCAGCCGCTGGAGCTGGCCGCGTGAACCCGGCGCCAGACGATGCGCCGCCCCTCGAAGCCTGGTCGGCGCTGATCGACACCCTTCAGGAGCCGGTGTTCCTGGTCGACGCCGGCAGCTTGTGCGTCGTGGTGGCCAACGAAGCGGTCGCCACGCTGCTCGGCACCCAGGCCGACACCTTGCGCGGGCGCCACGTCGTCGACCTGAGTGCCACGCTCGAAGACATCATCTTCTGGAACGAAGTCACCGAGGGGCTGGCCGACGCGATCCTCTCCGACACGCTGGTGCGCCGTTTCGATGGCGCGCTGATTCCCGTGACGCGCCGTGTGAGCCGCATGAAGGCACTGGCCGAGGCCGGCGCGCCGAAGCTGTACGTGGTTACCTTGCAAGACCGGCGCAGCCAGCGCGCCGGCGAAGAGGAACTGCAGACGCGCCTGGCCGAACTGCACGCCACGCTCGAATCCACCGCCGACGGCATTCTGGTCACCGACCTGGGCGGCGCGATTCGCAACTTCAACCGCCGCTTTGCCGCGCTGTGGGGCATTCCGGACGACCTGCTCAAGCAGCGCGACGATGCCGCCATCCACGCCTGGATGGGCCGCAGCGTCGTGGACGGCGAGCTCTACGCGCGGCGCCTGCGCGCCATCGAAAATAGCGCGTCGCTGCAGACCAGCGACGTGTTCGCGCTGCACGACGGCAAGATGCTGGAGCGCATCTCGATGCCGCAGCGCAGCCACGGCCAGCCGATCGGCCGGGTGTTCTCGTTCCGCGACATCACCGACAAGCTGGCCGCCACGCAGCGCATCGAAACGCTGTCGAGCACCGATGTGCTGACCGGCCTGCCCAACCGCGAGGTGCTGGCCGACCGCATCAACCTGGCGCTGGACGCCGCACAGCGCAGCGACGAACCGTTTGCGCTGATGGCGCTCAACCTGGACCGCTTCCGGCACATCAACGACAACCTCGGCCTGCGTTTCGGCGACCGCGTGCTGCGCGAGGTGACGCAGCGCCTGCAGAGCTGCATCCGCGGCGTGGACACCGTGTCGCGTCTGGGCGGCGATGAATTCGTGTTGCTGGTGCATCAGGCCGACCAACAGGCCGCAGAAGCCACGGCGCGCCGCGTGATGGACGTGATGGCCGGGCCTTTCGTGCTGGACGCGCTGCACTTCACCGTCACCTGCAGCATGGGCGTGGTGCTGTGCCCTGAGGACGGTCAGTCCATGGACGTGTTGCTGCGCCGCGCCAACGCCGCCATGTGCCGCGTCAAGGAAGCCGGCCGCGCCAACTACCGGTTTCACCAGCCGCACCAGGACGCCGACCAGCGTTCGCACATGCAGATCGACCACGCCATGCGCCAGGCGCTGGCGGCCGGCACGTTCCGTTTGCACTACCAGCCGCAGCTCGACCTGAAAACCGGCCAGGTGATCGGCGCCGAGGCGCTGATCCGCTGGCGCGATCCGGTGCTGGGCGAGGTGTCGCCGGCCGAATTCATTCCGCTGGCCGAAGAGAGCGGCTTCATCATCCCGATCGGCGAGTGGGTGCTGACACAGGCGGTGCAGCAGGCAGCTGCTTGGCGCGCCAACGGACTGGCGATGCCGGTGTCGATCAACGTGTCGGCGCTGCAGTTTCAGCAGCCCGGCTTTGCCGGCCGCGTGGCCGACACGCTCAAAGCCTTCAACCTGCCGCCCCAGTTGCTGGAGCTGGAGCTGACCGAATCGATCCTGATCCACGACGCGCAGGACGCCTTGAAGCGGCTGCAGGCGCTGCACGCCCTGGGCATCAGGATGTCGATCGACGATTTCGGTACCGGCTATTCCAGCCTGGCCTACCTGAAGCGCTTCCCGATCGAGCGCCTGAAGATCGACCGCAGTTTCATCAAGAACCTGCCGGACGACCGCAGCGACCGGGCCATCGTCAATGCCATCATCCAGTTCGGACATGCCCTGGAGCTGCGGGTGATCGCAGAAGGCGTCGAGACCGAGGCCCAGCGTTGGTGCCTGCTGCAAGCCGGTTGCGACGAGTTTCAGGGCTTCCTGTATGCCCCGGCCATGGACACCAAGCACTTTGTGGCTCGCTTGCCGCCTGGCCGCGGCAAGCTGTCGTCGGAACTCGCGTTGTCCGGGGGCGCCGGCCCGACCCAAAGCCCGACAGGCTCCTAGCGCCGGCAGCTTTCGCTGTAGGCCAAGATCCCCCGAAGTTCTCGGGGTCGGTTTTTTTTTGTAGAGTTCGGCCGCATGAACGCCCTCGAACTTGCGTTGGAACGCCGAATCACGCCCCTGACGGTGCCCTTGGCCGTGCTGCTGCCGGGTGGCCGCCGCCTGGGCAGCGCCCAGGCGGCCGTGACCTTGCGTCTGCATGATTTGTCGCCGCTGGCGCATATCGCCACCGGGCAGATCGGTCGCGTCGCACAGGACTACGTCGAGGGCAAGCTCGACTTCGACGGCTCGGTGCGCGACCTCATGGGCGTGGCGACGCAGCTGTTGGGCGACGAGCCGCCGCTGCCCGGCGCAGCGCCTCTGGCGCCGCTCGCGTGGTGGCGCGGCATCGTCCGCACGGCGCGTTCCCGCGCCCAGCATCACATCGAGTCGGATGCGCGCCAAGTCCAGTTTCACTACGACGTGTCCGATGATTTCTACGAGTTGTGGCTGGACGAACGCCGCGTGTATTCCTGCGCCTATTGGCGCCAGGCCGGCCTGTCGCTGGAAGACGCCCAGACCTCCAAGCTCGACCACATTTGCCGCAAGCTGATGCTGCACGAGGGCGAACGTTTTCTCGACGTGGGTGCCGGCTGGGGCGGCCTGCTGCTGTGGGCGGCCGAAAACTACGGCGTGCGGGCGCACGGCATCACGCTGTCGAAAAACCAGCATGCGTACGTCAACCGGCTGATCGACGAGCGCGGCCTGCGCGGCCGCGTCAGCATGGAACTGCGCGACTACCGCGACCTGCCGAGCACGGATGAGTTCACCTTCGACAAGATGGCCTCGGTCGGCATGTTCGAGCACGTCGGCCGGGCGCTGCTGCCGGTTTACTTTGCCAAGCTGCGCAGCTTGTTGCGCCCGGGCGGCCTGTTGATGAACCATGGCATCACGGCCGCCGGAACCCACAACGACCAGCTCGGCGCGGGCATGGGCGAGTTCATCGAGCGCTACATCTTCCCGGGCGGCGAGCTGCTGCACCTGTCGCAGGTGCTCAAGGTGATGAGTGAATCCGGCATGGAGCCGCTGGACACCGAGAACCTGCGCCCGCACTACGCGCGCACCCTGTGGGCCTGGAGCGACCGCCTCGAATTGCAGCTCGCCCACGCACGCCAGCTGACCGGCGAAGCCGTGGTGCGCGCCTACCGCCTGTACCTGGCCGGCTGTGCGATGTGTTTCGAACAGGGCTGGATCTCGTTGTTCCAGATGCTCGCCTCCAAGCCCAGCGGACAGGTCGCTGGCGGGCCGATGCGCGGCGCGCAATCGACCTTCCCCTTCAACCGCGAGTACATGTACAAGTGATCCGGCCCCCGATCCAACTCTGCCGGGCCGGGCGCCGGGCCGTTTCCAAGCCCCAGCGCGGCCTGCAAGGCCGGCCGATGTACGCTGCGGGCGAGGGGCTGCCATGAGCCTTTACAGGTTCAAGTCCAAGGCCGCCGGCGACGTCATCATGATGGGGCCGGGCGGCGACCAGGTGTTGCGCATCATCGGCAAACAGCCTGCGCCCAAGGGCATCCTGCAGCCGGCCGACATGCCTGCGGCCATGCAAGCCATCGAACACGCCGTCGCGGCCGACGAAGCGCTGCGCAAGAAACCCGCGGACGCGGCAGCGGACGACCAGGCCCGCGCAGCGGCGCGCGACAGCGTCAGCCTGCGCCAGCGCGCCTGGCCTTTGCTGGAGCTGATGAAGCGCGCCCAGGCGGCAAATCAGGATATCGTGTGGGGTGTTTGAAGCCGGGCGTGCCGCGCACGCCGCTCGAAGGTGTGTTCACCGGCGCGCAGCTGCGCCATGCCGTGTTCCCTCATGTGCTGGCCGAGGCCACGCACTCGGGCACCTACACCCTCAATCGCCGCTTGCGCTGATTCGAAATGCATTCCGCGACCCGCGTGTTCGCCATCCGGCATGGCGAAACCGCCTGGAACGTGGGAGCCCGCATCCAGGGCCATCTCGACATTCCGCTCAACGACACCGGCCGCTGGCAGGCCGAACGCCTGGCCGCGGTGCTGGCCGAAGAAGCCATCGACGCGGTGTACGCGAGCGACCTGCTGCGCGCCAGCCAGACCGCCGAGGCCGTCGCACGTGCCGCACAGGCCCCGCTCGTGACCGATGCCGGCTTGCGCGAGCGCGGCTTCGGCGTGTTCGAGGGCTTGATGTTTGCCGACATCAAGGCGCGCTGGCCCGACGATGCGCAGCGCTGGAGCCAGCGCGAACCCGATTTCGCCCCCCACGGCGGCGGCGAATCGCTGACGGTTTTTTATGCGCGCTGCGTCGGCGCGGCGACCCGGCTCGTCGCGGCCCACCCCGGGCAAACGGTGGCGCTGGTGGCCCACGGCGGCGTGATGGACTGCCTGTACCGAGCGGCCACGCGCGTCGACCTGCGCGCGCCGCGCTCCTGGCAGCTGAGCAACGCGGCCATCAACCGGCTGCTCTACACGCCGCAAGGTTTCACGCTCGTGGGCTGGAACGACACCGGCCATCTGGCGCTGGCGCCGCGCGACGAGCCGAGCGGCGACACCGGCCCGAACCCGATCGGGCACAGCGCATGAAGCCGCAGCGCACCCGCGTCGGCCGAGGCTGCCGGCTCACTCGTCGTCGTCGGCCTTCTTGGCTTGGTCGTCCAGCGTGGCCTTCAGGGGCAGCAGGCGCTGCATGAAGGTCGCCGTGTCGACGGGCTTGGCCAGGCGCAGCGCGGGCGGGAACAAATGGTTCATGTACAGCTCGCTGCCGACGCGGTCGGTGTTTTGCACGTTGAACCACATGTTGAGGGCCACCCCGACGACCACGGTGGACACGGCCACGATGCGCAGGCGCCGCGGCTTGTGCGTGTCCACCGCCTGCAGGTGAAAGTACAGCATGGCCGCGCCGATGGCGTAGTTCAGAACGAAGCTGAAGTCTGTGATCCAGGGCCACGACAATGAAAACGCCAGCAAAGACGTTCCGGCATCCACCAGCTGCAGCGCGAGCAAGGCCGTCAGCACCACGCGCAGGTGCCAACCGAAATGCGCCTGGTGCGTGAAGATCTTGGACAGCAGCGTCCACAGGCCGCACCAAGCCAGTACCGCGCCCAGCGCGCTGATGCCCAGGGTGCCGAGGGCGCGCACGAAGCCTTCCGAGTCGGTGTCGAGATAAGTGCTGAACACCAGCAGCGCCAAGGCGGCAGCGGTCAGGCTGGCCAGTGTCCCGAGGTTTGAAATGAGCGAACGCGTGGCCAGCAGCTTTTGTTCGCCGGCCAGCGCATGCGAGGCGAGGCGCAAACGCAGGTGCGTGCGGCCCGCCGTGAGGGCCAGCGTCTGCTCGCCAACCACCAGGCTTGCACCGGCGGCCAGGTGCTGTGCACCGCATTCCAAGCCATTGACGCTCGGGCCGGCGGTCAAGATCACATTGCCAATTTCGTCGATGTCGACGCTGAAGTGATGTGCCGCCGTGTGCAGGTCGTCCAGCACCA
>DASQOS010000041.1:0-2697 GCA_035644375.1 Rhizobacter sp. | reverse complement strand
AGCGGGTTGCGAGTCAGGCCGACCGCGGGGGCAGTGTGCAGTTGGCCCGGGTCAGCTCTTGCCGATCTCGGTGATCTCGCGCCGGATCGCCATCGCGTCGAGGCTCTTGATGGGCAGCGCCAACATCAGTTCGATGCGTCGTTTCAGCGTGATGGCCGTGGACATGAACAAGGTGACTTTCTCGGCATCGGTTCCTTCGAAGGCTGCCGGGTCGGGCACTCCCCAATGCGCGGTCATCGGCTGGCCCGGCCAGACCGGACACGTTTCGCCGGCGGCGTTGTCGCAGACGGTGAATACGAAGTCCAGGGCTGGCGCGTCTGGTTGCGCGAACTCGTCCCAGTTTTTGCTGCGGAACCCGTCCGTGGGGATGCGCAGCGTCTGCAACGTCGAGAGGGCAAACCGGTTGACCACACCGTTCGGGTGACTGCCCGCCGAATAGGCGACGAAGCGGCCTCTGCCGAAATGGTTGAGCAGGCCTTCGGCCATGATCGATCGTGCGGAGTTGCCGGTGCAGACGAACAGCACGTTGTGAATCTTGTCAGCCATGGGATTCCTTGAAGGAGAAGCTATTCAATTGACGATGAATTCAGCAGTCGGCGCAGCCGGAGGCTCGCGTGACCTCGCAGACCGAGCCCTGGCAGCAATGGGCCGTGAGGTAGTTGAGCAACTCGTTCATCTGCCCGATCGACGGCCGATAGATGAGGTTGCGGCTCTCGCGCTCCTGTGTCACCAGCCCCGAGTGGGTCAGTTCTCTCAGATGAAAAGACAGTGTCGAGGCCGGAACGTCGAGCATGGCGGACAGCGTTCCAGGGCTCATGCCCTGCGGGCCGGCGCCGACCAACGCGCGAAAGATGCGGAGGCGAACCGCTTGGGCGAGCGCCGCGAGAGAAGCGATGGCGGTTTTTTCTTCCATTATTCCATTCTGGTGGAAATATGGTTGATGGTCAACGGCTTGATTGTTCGCGGTCTCAATTTGGCTCTTGGAACAGACGTACAGCCGGGTTGTGTCACGAGCAAATAAGCGTCCTTCGGGTCCAGAAAGGTGGCTCCGCTTGTCTGAATTAGCGACCTGGGTGCAGAAGCGGTCCACAGCGGCGGCTGATCGACACCATCACCCCGCATGCAAGGGGTGCGTCGGTGTCATTGCCTGGCAGCGGGACAAATTCACGGCCCTGAAATAAAGCCTGACTATCCTCGCCGGCTGTCCCTTGATGATGGTTCCCCCTTGCCGGCCATGAAGAAATTTGCAGTTATTGCGTTCGCACTGATCTGCCTGCTGGCCG
Organism: Rhizobacter sp.; assembly: GCA_035644375.1. Taxonomy (GTDB): domain Bacteria; phylum Pseudomonadota; class Gammaproteobacteria; order Burkholderiales; family Burkholderiaceae_C; genus Rhizobacter. The sequence goes on along the minus strand of DASQOS010000041.1, from coordinate 1,414 downwards.
CCGGGGTGTCGCACGCGGCGTGGAATCCCGAGTGGAAGCAGCGCACCAAGATCGGTTTGAACACCGCGGCCGACGGCCTGCCGATCAGCGCCCCGGCCGACTCGGTGCCGGTGTTGATCCGCCTGCACACCGGCAACTTCGCGTTTGTCGATGCCAAGCCCGATGGCAGCGATTTGCGTTTCATCGCCGCCGACGACAAGACGCCGCTGAAGTACCACATCGAGAAGTTCGACGGCCTGAATGAACTGGCCTTGATCTGGGTGCAGGTGCCCAAGCTGGCAGCCGGCGCCAAGAACGATTTCATCTGGCTGTATTACGGCAACCCCGCGGCCACCGACGCGGCCGACGCCAAGGGCAGCTACGACGCCGCGCAGGCGCTGGTCTATCACTTCGCAGAACGCGAGGCGACGCCGCAAGATGCCACCGCCAACGCCAACCACGCGTTGCGTTCGACGGCCAGGCCGAGCGGTGCCGGCCTGATCGGGGGCGGCCTCGGTTTCGACGGCACGGCTGAACTGGCGCTGCCGGCGTCGCCTTCGCTGAAGGCCGGTGCCAACGGGCTGACGCTGTCGCTGTGGATCAAGCCGGCCGATGCCTCGGATGCCCCGATCTACACGCAGACCGACGGCGCAGGTGCGTTGCGCGTGTCGCTGCGCGGCGGCAAGCTGGTGGCCGAATCGGGCACGCTGTCGGCCACGGCGTCGAGCGCCGTGATGCCGGCGGCCTGGCAGCACGTCGCGGTGGTGGCCAAGGAAGGCCTGACGCTCTACCTCAACGGCCAGGAAGTGGCCAAGGCGGCCGGTGCGCTGGCCGAGCTCGGCGTGGCGGCGGTCGTCGGCAAGGGTTTCAAGGGCGACATCGACGAACTGCAGGTGTCGACCACGGCACGTTCGGCCGATTTCATCAAGGCGGCGGCGCTGTCGCAGGGACCGGACCAGAAGCTCGTGGTCTATGGCCCGGCCGAGGGCGGCGCCGAGGGCGAAGGCGGGCCTTCCTACCTGAAGATCCTGCTGAGCGCGGTGACGCTGGACGGCTGGGTCGTCATCGGCATCCTGATGGTGATGTTCGTGATGAGCGTGTACGTGATGTTTGCGAAAACGATGTTCGTGCGGGCTGCCGCGCGCGACAACGACCGCTTCAAGTCGCAGTTCGACAAGATGTTCTCGAGCATTGCTGCCGGCAGTTCCTCGGCCAACAGCACCCGTGCCGTGGAAGAGAAGGCCCTCGCCGCCAAATTTCGCAGCTCGTCGCTGTACAGGTTGTATGCCTCGGGCGCGCAGGAATTGCGCAGCCGCTTCGATTCTTATGCCAAGGCCGGCCGCGAGGCGGTGCTGACCGATGCGTCGATCAACGCGATTCGCGCCACCGTCGATGCGCGCCTGGTGCGCGAGCTGCAGGGGCTCAATTCGCAGAT
>DASQOS010000040.1:0-4749 GCA_035644375.1 Rhizobacter sp. | reverse complement strand
CAAGGCATCCGGAATGGCGCGCCGCTGAAGCGTCCGTTCCGTGCGCCAACGCTGCAGCGCCTGCCAGGCAGAGACGATCACCGTGGGCGTCTCGCCGCTCCGACGAGATCCAGCCTGATAAAAGCGTCGGCGGTCATGCGCAGCACCTCGGCGCGATAGGGCGCTTCATCGAGGTTCCAGTCGGACAGCACATGCCGGGTGACACCTTCGGCCAGAGGCCCGCTGCCAGGCCGATGCGTGTGCCCGTGCACCAGGGTCGGCGCCTTGCAGCTGTGAAGCCAGCTTACCGCGGCAGCTGGGTCGACATCGGTCCAGGCCAAAGGCAAGGGGTTGTCTTGCTTGTGCGCTTCGCTCTGGTCGCGCAACCCGCGGGCGAAACGGCGGCGCTCGTCCAGCGGTTTGGCCAGAAAGTCTTGTTGCCATAGCGGGTTGCGAACGACGCCTCGGAAGCGCTGATAGTCGGTGTCCGCGAGGCACAGTGAATCCCCATGCGTCAGCAGCACACGCTGCCCCAGCGCCGTCAGCAGGGTCGGGTCGGCCAGACCGACAACGCCGCTGGCTTGCAGCATGTCGGCCCCCAGCAGGAAATCGCGATTGCCGGCCATGAAAGCCAGGCTGCGCCGCCGGGATGCATCGAGCAGCACCTGCGTGCAGTGCCGCTCGAATCCTTCATGCCGCGCGTCGTCACCCACCCAGGTCTCGAACAAATCGCCCAACATGAACACCGCGTCAGCTTCGGTGTCACGCAGGTAGCTTGCCCAGGCTTCGGTGGTGCGGGGTGTGGCCTCGCTCAGGTGGAGGTCGGAGATGAAATCGATGCAGCGCCAGCTTGCTGGCGCTTCGAATTCCGCCGGAGCGCCGAGCGGCGGGGCAGGCAAGCCGGTCGTCGTGGACGATGGCATGGCTTGCCTCGGCCGCAGCGGCTCAGACCACCGAGGCTTTTGTGATGACGACATCTTCCAGGGGAACGTCGCCGTGGCCGCCCTTGTTGCCGGTGCGGACTTTCTCGATGGCGTCCACGATCTCGGTGCCACCGATCACCCGGCCGAACACGGCATAGCCCCAGCCTTGCGCGGTTTCCGATTTGAAGTTCAAGAAATCGTTGTCGGTGGTGTTGATGAAGAACTGGGCCGTCGCCGAGTGCGGTGCACTGGTGCGTGCCATCGCCACGCTGTAGTGGTCGTTCTTCAGGCCGTTGGATGCCTCGTTCTGGATCTGGGCGTCGCTCGATTTCTGCTTCATGCCGGGCTCGAAGCCACCGCCTTGCACCATGAAGCCCTTGATGACGCGGTGAAACACCGTGCCGTCGTAGTGCCCCTTTTCGACATACGCCAGAAAGTTGCGCACGGACTCGGGCGCTTTCACGTCATCAAGCTCCAAACGAATGCTGCCGTGGTTGGTTTCAAGGTCGACAAGCTTGCTCATGTCATTTCTCCAGTGTGGCTTGTTTGATGATCACCGGGGTCACCGGGACATCGGTAAATGGGCCTTTTCTTCCGGTGGGCGTAGCGCGAATCTTGTCGACCACGTCCATGCCCGAGATGACTTTGCCGAAGACGGCGTAGCCATTGCCGTCCGGCGCCCGCGATGAATTCAGGAAATCGTTGTTCTTGACGTTGATGAAGAATTGCGACGTGGCGGAGTCCGGATTTGCCGTGCGCGCCATCGCCACGGTCCCGCGGTCATTGTTCAGGCCGTTGTGGCTCTCCAGCGGAATCGGCGGACGTGTGGTCTTCTCCGACATGTCTGCCGTCATGCCGCCGCCCTGGATCATGAAGTTCTCGATCACGCGATGAAAGACGGTGCCGTTGTAATGCCCCGCCTCGACGTACTGTACGAAGTTGGCCACCGACTTCGGCGCCTTCTCGGCGTTGAGCTGGATGACGATGTCACCCATCGAGGTGGCGAGCTTCACCTTCTGCGCATACGCCGCCACGCTGCTGCCCATGCCGATGCACACGGCCACACCCAGCGAGAACCACCCAAGCCTTCTGCTCATCCGATCACTCCTTCGAAAAAGATTTTCCATTGTCCACTTTCCTTGCCCCAATACTGGCGCTTGACCGGCCCCGAGCGCTGCCCTTTCAGCACTTCGCCAAAGGTCACGATCAACACCTCGCTGGCGTCCCGCCACGACAGGATGGAAAGGTCTTTCAGCTCGGATTCGTGGGCCCGCGTCTTCACCATTTCTTGGCCGAGCGCGCGCGACCATTGCTCGAAATCTGCACTGCCGCTGGAAAACTGCGCGGAATAAAACTCGAGCAGTTTCTTGGTGTCGCCACGGGACCGCGCCTGGTGCCATTGCTCGACCAGTTTGCGCGCGACAGAACGCTCCTGTTCGGCCTGCGCCGGGGTCAACCATTCGAGCTGAGGTGCAATCACGACCGGTGTGCGACGCAGCGGCATGTCGCGAAGCAGAGGCGCCAGGTCATCGTTGGCCAGCACCACGCAACCATCGGTGCTCTGAGGGCTGCGCGCAAAGTTTTGCGGCGGCACGCCATGCAGCCAGATCCCGCCACCGGTTTTGCCGCGGCGCCGGTCGTATTCGTTCGGGTAGTTCAGCGTCAACGCCCCGGGGCCGTAGAAATCCTTCAACTGCGTCCCGCCGAGACGGCTGGTGATGAAATAAACCCCCAAGGGCGTGCGCTGATCGCCTTGTTCTTTCTTGTCGACGCCCAACCGGCCCAAAGACACGTAGTGGTCGGCCAGCAGCTTCATGCCCTGGGCCGTGTTCTCGAAAACGTACAGGCGCGACCGGCTGGCGTCCACCGCGATGGCGTGGCGGGTGGTTGGCGGCAGGTCGACAAACTGCCGAGGGATCGCGCCTTGAGGGGGGCGCTCGGTCAAGGCGGCCAGACGCAGTGCAGCTTCTTGGCGCAACTGGCCCCATTGCATTGCCGACGACGCGGGCAGCTCGGGAGGCGCCATCTGCAGCGCGCTCAGCTGGCCATGCTGGGCCAGCAGCAGGTCGCCATACACCAGCTGCGCAAGCTGGAAATTGGGAACGTCGCGTGTCAGCGCCTCGGCCTGAATCAAGGCCTTGCGGGCTTGGCTGGCACCGACGAGGCGATAGATCTCGATCAATCGGGCTTCGGGCGATGCCTTGAGCACGGCCAGGGCCTTCGCCCGCTTCGGCGCGGCAGAGTGTGCGCACGGCGGCAAGGTCAACGCCAGACAGGCGCACAGCCAGGTTGCAGCCATGCGCCATCGGCGCATGGCGGGCAGCGCTTGCCCCGGCCGCGATCCCATCACGAGCCGGTGCTTTCCTTTTGAATCAGCCATTGACCTGACACACGCACCATCTCAAGGGTCTTGCGGCTCGACACCTTCAACGCGTCTGCAGCGTAACTCTGACGAAACTGGACCACCGCCGTGTCACCGCGAAACTTCACGTCGACGTCGGACAGCAGCACCGAAATGTTGCGTTTGCCGGTGATCCGCGCTGTCCGCTCCCGTTCCCAGGTCTTGCGCGACTTGCCGGCGGAATAACTGCCCGCGTAGGCGGCGAAATACGCGTTCATGTCCTTGCGGCTCCAGGCGTTGGCCCAGGCATTGGCCGCCGCCTGCACTGCCATGCTGTCGGCCGTCGACCCTGCGGCCGTGGCGGGCTGCACGCCTGGCTCGACGGCACTGGCCGGCACAGCGGCCACCACCACAGGCGGCGCAACGGTCTTGGCCGGCGCAGCCACGGCGGGTTTGGGCGCCGGCGCAGCAGCCGGCGCCGCGGCAACCCCAGTGGGAGCCTTTTGCGAGGTACTCGCCAAGGCCTTGCCCTGGGGTGCGAACAGCTCGCGAATCATCGCGAGCTTGGGGGTGAGCTTCGAGTTGCCGCCGTCGATCTGCAAGGCCTTGGAATAGGCTTGACTGGCCAGCTTGGCGTACACATCTCCGAGGTTCTCGTAGGCGGTGGCGTAGCTCGGGTTCGTCCGGATGGCCGACTCCAGCGCACGGCGCGCCTGGTCGTACTGGCCTTGCTTGCCGTAGAGAACCGCGAGGTTGTTGTAGGGCTCGGGCAAGTCCGGGAAATCTTCGGTCAGCTTGACGAACACCGCGATCGCGTCGGTGCTGCGGCTTTGCTCCGACAACACCAGGCCTTTGAGGAAACGCATTTTTGCGTCCCGCGGGTGCGAAGCAAGGTACTGGTCCGCCTTTTGAGAAGCCTCGGCGAGTTGGCCGGCCGCGAGCAGACGGTCCACTTCGGAGTAGTCGTCGGCGCGAACGCAAACCGACACGGTCATCAGACCCAGCGTTGCCAAACTCATGAGCGCAGTGCGTGTGCGAAACATCGACATCCTGAAGGTGTGTGGGTCTATCGTGGACGACACCCCGTAGAGGGCGCGCGGGGCACGGAACCGGGCCGCTATACTGCCAAAATTGTATCGCAGCCCTACTCACACGAGCCCCTCGATCAACCCTCCCTGTGTGCTCTTGTGCAACCGCACGGGCTCGGCGACCCACTGGCCGCCTACCGCTTCAGACCGCCGTTGAGCGACTCCATTCCTGCGACCCGACGATGAGCCTGCGCATCTTCAACACCTTGACCCGCCAGACCGAGGTGTTCGTTCCCATCGAGCCCAACCATGTACGCATGTATGTGTGCGGCATGACGCTCTACGACCTGTGCCATGTGGGCCACGCCCGCTTCATGATGGCCTTCGATGTGGCGGCACGCTGGATGCGCACGCTGGGCTACCACGTCAACTACGTGCGCAACATCACCGACATCGACGACAAGATCATCAAGCGGGC
>DASQOS010000039.1:0-4833 GCA_035644375.1 Rhizobacter sp. | reverse complement strand
GAAAATCCGCGTGTCGGTGGTTCGATTCCGCCCTTGGCCACCAATCAAAAGTCCCGGCCCGCTTGGCACAAGCCCTTGGCATCAGCGGGACCAGCGGCACCAGCGCCGGGCCTCCCAAGAGGGTCCTCCACCAAGGGCCCTTTTTTCATGCTGCGTCGGGCCGCCACACGGTTTTGCGCAGCTGCGTGACAGGGCAAAGCAAAGGCTGGTCATGGCCTACTCGGTCAAGGAAATCTTCTACACACTGCAGGGCGAAGGCGCGAATGCCGGCCGGCCGGCGGTGTTTTGCCGGTTTGCCGGCTGCAACCTGTGGTCAGGCCGCGAGCCAGACCGCGAAGCAGCGGCCTGCAATTTCTGCGACACCGACTTTGTCGGCACCGATGGCACGCTGGGCGGCAAGTTCGCCGACGCGGCGTCGCTGGCGCGCCAGATCGCCGCCCTGTGGCCTTCGGCCGACGTGCAGCCGTTTTGCGTGCTGACCGGCGGCGAGCCCTTGCTGCAGGTCGATGGCGCACTGACCGAGGCCTTGCACCGAGGCGGCTTCCAGATTGCCGTCGAGACCAACGGCACGCTCGACGCACCACCCGGACTCGACTGGATCTGCGTCAGCCCGAAAGCCGGCAGCGCCCTGAAGCTGCGGCGCGGCGACGAGCTGAAGGTGGTGGTGCCTCAAGCAGGACTGGATCTGAATGACCTGGCCACGCTGCCGTTCACGCACCGGCTGCTGCAACCGATGGATGGGCCGCTGGCAAGTCGCAACACCGAGTGGGCGATCGCACGCTGCCTGGCCGACCCGCGCTGGCGGCTCAGCGTTCAAACGCACAAGGTCGTGGGCATCCGATGAACGCCGGCAGCTCTCACGAAATGACCTACGAACTCAGCCAGCGCTTCTATTTCGAAGCCGCACACAGCCTGAACCGCAAGCTGGAAACCGAAGCCAGCCGGCGTGTCCACGGGCACACCTACCACGCCAGGATCAGCGTGACGAAATCCCCCGACCCGGGCACGTGGATGGTGGTGGACGTGGCGCACCTGAGGGATGCCGCTGCACAGCTGAAGGCCGCGCTGGACCATCAGTTTCTCGACGACGTGCCTGGGCTCGCTGCGCCGACGCTCGAAGGCCTGTGCGCCTTCATTGCAGACAAGTTGAAGGCGTCGGCGCTGCCGGTGACCTCGGTCGAGGTGTCGCGCGAGGCCGCCGGAGACAGTTGCCTGCTCACGCTGGCGACGCCGTTGCGCTGAGCCACGCGGGCACAGCAGCGCAGGCTGTCTATTGCAGAGACGACCTCGGCGGCAGCGGTTCCATGCCGGCCAACTGCTTGCAGTACAGCAACAACGCTTCGATCTCATTCGACTTGTCGAACACGCAGTCGGCGCCCAGTTCCATGCAGCGGTCACGCATCTCCGGTGTCGCGTGGTTGCTCAGCACCACCCACTTGGCAGGTTTGGCCACTCCGGCGCCGGCGCGCAACACGCCGAGGCCGGAACCGGCCTTCAGGTAGATGTCGACGATGACCAGGTCGCACTCGTGGTGAACGTCGTTGACCCATTCCAACGCGGTGAACTCGTCTTCCGCGGTACCGACCACTTGCACGGGCACCGCTTCTTCGAGCAACTCGATCAAATTCTGGCGCACGATGGAGCTGTCTTCAACGATGTAGGTCTTGATCTGCTGTTGCATGGGATGTCCCGGTTGAGGCGGTGACCACGGTGACGTCCAGAACCCCGGACAAATGCCATCGAAGACCCGATGCGCCATTGAAGCAGCCGAGGCTCGAACCGCTGGTCAGCCTCTGGCGCAAAGGCGTGTAGGAGTCGTCCTGTTTGCTCGCCGTTCAACCAGGCCGCGGGCCTGAAAGCTGCAGGCCCGCACCCTGCCGGCTGCGCTCTTGTCGGGCAACACCTGCTCAGTAATACGGATGGAGTCGACGCCGGGCCCGGCATACATTGCAGCGGTTGCGTCTCATGCAGGCCGCAGGTGCACCAGCGGCGGTTTCATTCGCCCCATTCGGCCCGGATAGCGACGCCTCGCTGGAGAGTTGGACATGCAGATCGAAGTCACCGCCAAGGGCAAGAGCCTGCAAGGCATCAGCGACCTGACCCTCGTGGCGCCCATCAAGCCCGGGCTGATCGATGCGCTGGACACCCGCAGCTACAGCAGCCGGCTGCGCATGCTGCTCAAGACCCTGAACGCCGGACGCAACCAGGCGCGCGAGTACTCGCCGCTGCGGCCGTTTGCCGACAGCGTCGAACGCATTCGCAGCATTCATTCGTTTCGCCTGGCGATCCTCGACGAAGCGCAGCCCAAGCTGCTGCTGGCGGCCACCTTCGACTCCGCCTGGGAACCGTACATCCGCGTCATCTGGCGCGATCTCGGGCCGCTGCTCGACGTGATCTTCTGCAACTGTGACGGTTATGTGACGGCGTTCGACCACAGCCACACCGAGTACGCGGCCTGGGTGCGAAGCGCGCAGATCGGCACCGAATTCTTCTACAACGCCACGCCGCTGACGGTCGACGATCTGCAGTACCTGCGGCAGTCCGAACGGCTGCACCGCGACATGCCCGCCTCGGCCGCCGCCGATGTGGCGGCGGCCGCACTGGTCATCACCGACCCGCAGCAGGCGTCGCTGAAGATCGCCGCCACGAACCTCGGCGAGACCGTGTCGCAAGGGCTGGCGGCATTGAGCGCGCTGTACCGCCTGGCCGACATGTACCCGCCCGGCACGCCGGACGGCGACATCCTGCTGCGCGCCTCGCACCAGCTGCTGCTGGAGCTGCGCACGCTGGGAACGTCCGCCTTGTTTCCACCGGTCCACCCGGTGCGCCAGCGCTTCGGTCCGCAGCTGGCGTGGTTCGAGCGCGAGGTGCCGGAGCGAAACGCGCCGGCAGCGGCAGACGCACCGACACCCGACCTGGCCGACGTGCAGGGCGGCATCATGACGGGCTACGAGGCCACGCACGGCTGCCTGCTGCTCATGGGTTTCGACAACGCCAAAGCCGTGCAAGGGTTTCTCGACACGCTGCTCGAACACGTCTCGTCGGAGCGCAGCGACAGGCGACCGGGCCGCATCCAGCTGAACGCCAGTTTCACCTGTGAAGGGCTGCGCCTGGCCGGCCTGTCGGATGCCGAGCTGGCGGCTTTTCCGCAAGAGTTTCGCGAAGGCATGGAAGCGCGCAACAGCGCGCTCGGCGACCTGCGCTGCAACCACCCGCGCAACTGGGCATTGCCCGAGCGCAACTGGCCCGAGGCCGACGACGGCCGGCGCGGCGTCGTGACACGGGTGCAGATGTCGATGGTGCACATGCTGGTGCAGCTGCAGGTTCAAAGCGCCGGCACGGCGGGCGACCATGTGCTGGTCGGTAACCCCCAGCACCCCTTGCACGCGCGGGTCGAACGGCTCGCCAAGCAGCCTGGTGTGCAGCTGCTGTCGGTGCAGGCCACGCGGCGCAACTTCGTGCCGGCGCTGAACCTGCCGCGCGAGCACTTCGGTTTTGTCGACGGCCTGAGCCAGCCCTTGCTCGACCCCAAAGAGGCCGGCACGAAGTGGCCCAACGTGATGCCGCTGGGAGAGCTGCTGATCGGCCACGCCAACGCCAACGGCGATGTGCCGCCGCACCCCCCGATGTGGCTCAACGGCACGTTTCTGGTGGTGCGCAAACTGCGGCAGGACGTGGCAGCGCTGAACCAATTTCTCGCCGCCTCGTCGGCTGCCACCTCGCTGCCCGCCGACGCCATCAAGGCCCGGATGATGGGCCGCACGCCCGATGGCGACGCGCTGGCCGACCCCGGCAAGAAACTCAGCAACGACTTCACCTATGCCGGCGACACGCAGGGCAGCGGCTGTCCGTTCCAGGCCCACATCCGGCGCGCCAACCCGCGCACGTTCGACAAGCCGATCGTGCCGCGCATCATGCGGCGCGGCATGTCGTATGGCCCGCGCTACGACAAAGACCAACCCGATACCGCAGACCGCGGCCTGATGTTCATGTCGTACGGCGCCAGCATCGCCGAACAGTTCGAGGTGATCCAACGCTGGCTCACGGGCGGCAACAGCAGCGGCGTGTTCTCGGGCCAGAGCGATCCGTTTCTCGGCGTGCCGCAGCCGGGCGATCCGCGCACGTTCGCGTTTTCGCACCAGGGGTCGACGCTGCGTGTCGAACTCGACGGCCCCGCGGCGCGGCCGTTCGTGCAGCTGGAATGGGGCGCCTATTTGTTCGTGCCATCCATCCAGGCACTGGCGCTGTTGCGCGACAAGGCCGCCGCCGCGGCACAGGCAGCCGGGCCGGCGGCATTGTGGTCGGCCCAGGCGGGCGAAGCCCATGTCCAGCGTCTGCTCGAGGCCGAAAAACGCGGCCTGCCGGGGATCGACCAGCAATGGAAGGCCTTGCTCGAAGACATCTCGGCCCGCAGCTCCAACACCTCGGCCTCGGTGTGGTCGGCGATACGCGAGTTCCACCACGGCGTGCTGCGTACGCCGTACGGCGTGCTGGTGGCCGGCAAAGAACTGGTGATGCAGGTGTTCGAGAACGCCCACGGGCACTACTCGGTCAGCGGTTACGCCGAGCGCATGCGCCAATCGTTCGGCGAGATCTTTCTCGGCCTGGACGAAGGACCGGCGTACGACGCGCAGGCCGAGGCCGTCAACCGGGCGCTGATGGCGGTGAGCGAGCCGGAGGCATTTGCCGTCGCGCGCGGCGCCACGCGCAGTTTTCTGGCACAGGCCATCGAGGCCGCGAAACAGCAGGCGCGGCATGTCGGCGCGCCGGCCTGGGACCTCTCGCTGGACATGAAGGAGTTGTCGGACAGCGTGCTCGCCGGCTTGTGCAACC
>DASQOS010000038.1:0-5642 GCA_035644375.1 Rhizobacter sp. | reverse complement strand
GGGCGGCTCTTCCAGCGTCTTGAGCAAGGTGTTGGCCGCGATCGCGTTCATGCGTTCGGCCGGATGGACCAACACCACCTTGGCGCGACCGCGTGCCGAGGTGCTTTGCGCAAACCCGACGGCCTTGCGCACGGCCTCGACCTTGATGTCCTTGCTGGGTTTGGCCTTCGACGCCTTGGCTTCGGCATCGGCGCCCTCTTCGCCGCTGTCCCAGCCCAGCGACTCGCGCAAGGCCTCGGGCAGCAGCACCAGCAAATCGGGGTGCGAACGCGCCTGTACCAACCGACAGCTCGCGCAAACGCCGCAGGGCTGGGCGGTCGGCTCGGTCTCGCACAGCCACGCCTGCGCCAGCGTCAACGCCAGTTCGAATTGCCCGATGCCTTGTGGCCCGTGAATCAGCAGCGCGTGTCCGCGCTGGGTGCGCAGGGCGTTCTGCAGTGGTTGGGCCAACCAAGGCAGGGGCAGCAGGCCGTCCGCGCCTACCACCCGCGCTGCTCCAGGTGCCCAGCCATTTGCGCCCACACCTGCTCACGCGGCTGCGACGCATCCAGACGTGCAAAGCGCGAAGGCGTCGCGTCCATGCGCGCCTGGTAGCCCTGGCGCACACGGTTGAAAAAAGCGACATCCTGCTGCTCGAAGCGATCGGGTGAGCGCGCCGCGGCGCGGCGTTGCGCAGCCAGTTCGGCAGGCAGATCGAACCAGAAGGTCAGGTTCGGTTGCAGCCCCTGCTGGACCCAGCCTTCCAGCGTCGTCAAGACACCGGCATCAAAACCGCGCCCGGCACCTTGATAAGCAAAGGTCGCATCGGTGAAGCGATCGCACAACACCGTCTGTCCCTGCGCCAATGCCGGAGCGATCACACGCTGGACGTGGTCGCTGCGCGCGGCAAACACCAGCAGCGCTTCGGTCAGCGCATCCATCGGCGCGTGCAGCACCTGCTCGCGCACATGTTCGGCCAAAGGCGTGCCGCCCGGCTCGCGCGTGCAAACCACCTGCTGCCCCGCAGCGCGCAAACGCGCCGCCAACGCATCGATGTGCGTGGACTTGCCAGCCCCATCGATCCCTTCGAAAGTGATGAACAGTGCCGCCATCAACACGCACCCTGCACCAGCGAAGCGAAGTGCCCATCAAGCAACGCGCAAAGCCCGGGTCTCCCGGGCCGATGCGTGGGTCTTGCAGGCCGCGCCGGTCGAGACGACCGGCCCTGCGCCAGACATATCTCGTCCGCAGGGACGAGATATGTCCGGGCGCAGCCCCCTCGGGGGGCAGTGAACGAAGTGAGCGTGGGGGCCAACATCATCATTTCTGGTATTTATTGACCGCGCGATTATGCTCGGCGAGGGTTTCGCTGAAGTGGCTGCTGCCGTCGCCGCGCGATACGAAAAAGAGCGCCTTGGACGGCTCCGGATGCACCGTCGCCAGCAGTGCCGCCTTGCCGGGCATCGAAATCGGTGTCGGTGGCAAACCGCTGCGCGTGTAGGTGTTGTATGGCGTATCGGCCAGCAGATCGCGCTTGCGCAAGTTGCCGTCGAAGCGTTCGCCCAGCCCATAGATCACCGTCGGATCGGTCTGCAGCGGCATGCCGATGCGCAGGCGATTGATGAACACCGCGGCGACCAGCCCCCGATCGGCCGCCGCGCCGGTTTCCTTTTCGACGATCGACGCCAGCGTCAACAGGTCGTCAACGCCGCGCAGCGGCGTGTTGGCGCCGCGTTCGGCCCATGCAGCGTCCAGGTGGCGCTGCATGGCGCGGTAGGCGCGCTTGAGCACGAGCAGATCACTCGCCCCTTTGCTGAAGGCGTAGGTGTCGGGATAAAAGCGCCCTTCTGCAGCCACGCCGGCTGCGCCGATCGCCTCCATCAACTGCGCGTCCGTCAACCCGGCGGTGGTTTGCTTCAAGTCGGGCGCGCGGGCCAGTTCGGCGCGGAACTGACGCAAGGTCCAGCCTTCGATCAGGTGCACGGTGGCCAGCACTTCGTCGCCGCGCACCATCTTGTCGAGCAGACCGCGCGGCGTGGTGCCACGCTCGATTTCATAGCTGCCGGCGCGGATTCTTCGAGCCTGACCCGACCAGCGAAACCATTCGTACAGCAAGAACGGGTTGGATTGGACACCGGCTTGAACCCACGCCTGGGCCACGACGCGCGGCGACGAGCCAGGTTCGATCGACACTTCCACCGAATCGGCTGTCAGCAGCAACGGCTGCTGCAGCCACCACACGCCGGCGCCTGCCAACGACGCCATGCCGAGCACGGTCAGCGTCAGCCAGCGGCGCAGCAACTTCACAGCCGACAAAGGCTGGCGCAATGGCGCGTTAACCCTGTTCGCAGACGCTTCATGGGCGCTGATGATAATCGGCACATGACAAGTGAACACACTCTCGACGGCTCGGTGGTCTTGACGCATTGGGGCGTGATCGCCGCCCGGGGCGCCGATGCCGCTTCGTTCCTGCACAGCCAGTTGACAAGCAGTTTTTCGCCGCTCGGTTTGTCGCAGGCGCGGCTCGCCGGATATTGCTCGGCCAAAGGCCGCCTGCTGGCGAGCTTTGTCGGCTGGAAGACCTCGCCCGAAGAGATTTTGCTGGCCTGCAGTGCCGACATCCTCGCGCCCACGATGAAGCGCTTGTCGATGTTCGTGCTGCGCTCCAAGTGCAAACTCAGCGATGTCAGCGCCGAGATTCGCCTTGTCGGACTGGCCGGCCCGTCTGCCACCGCCTGGCTGGGCGATGTGGCGCCGGATGCGACCTGGCTCAAAGCCGAACTCAACGCTGCCAGCCTCATCCGCCTGCCCGATGCAGCCGGTGCCGTGCGTTACCTGTGGGCCGCTCCGGCGGACACGGCGCTGCCAGACCTGCCGGCACTCGCGCCGGCCACGTGGAAGGCGGCCGAAGTCGCCAGCGGGGTACCGACCATCGAGGCCGCCACCGTGGACCAGTTCGTACCGCAAATGCTCAACTTCGAATTGCTGGGGGGTGTCGATTTTCAAAAAGGCTGCTACCCGGGCCAGGAGATCGTCGCGCGCAGCCAGTACCGCGGCACCGTGAAACGCCGCACATTCCTGTTCAACGCCGCCGCGCCGGCCGCAGCAGGACAGGAAATCTTTCACAGCGCAGACCCGGGCCAGCCTGCGGGCATGGTGGTCAACGCCGCGCCCGCGCTGCAGCCGGGTGCCGGCAGCAGCTTGCTGGTGGAGTTGAAACTCGCCGCGCTGGACGGCGGGAACCTGCACCTCGGTTCCATCGAAGGCGCCGCGCTGACGCTGGCGCAATTGCCCTATGCGGTGCCCCGCGAGACGGCCTGAAACACAAGGTCGGCGTTCCGCGGCAACAGTTCACACCCCCCGTCACTTGGGACGCAACGTGCGCGAGTTGTTCATCTACTATCGAACCACGCTTGCAGACAGCACGGTTTTGCAAGCCACGGCGCTGGCGATGCAGGCACGACTGCAGGCACAGCACACCGGCCTGAACACACGGCTGTTGCGCCGCCCCGAGGCGGCAAATGGACTGCTGACCTGGATGGAAATTTATGACCTCCCTGCGAGCCCGACCGGCGTCAGCGAGTCACTTCAGCGTGACATCGAAACCGCTGCATTGGCCGCGCTGACACCCTTGCTCGCCGGCCCACGCCACACCGAGGTCTTCGTCACATGTGCCTCGTAGCGATCGCCATCGATCAATCGCGCCGCTTCCCGCTGGTGCTGGCGGCCAACCGCGATGAATTCTTCAAGCGCCCGGCCGCCCGTCTGGGATGGTGGTCCCCCGCTCCCGGCGCGCCCGACATCCTGGGTGGCCGCGATCTGGAAGCCGGCGGCACCTGGCTCGGCCTGACCGCCCAGGGACGCCTGGCCCTGGTCACCAATGTACGCAACCCGGCACGGGTAGACCCCTCTGCGCCGTCGCGCGGCGAAATCGTTCCACGCTGGCTGGCCGGAGACCTGAGCACCGACCGCTTCTGGATGCGCACTGCGTTGGCTGGCCACAATGGCTTCAACCTGATCGCCGCCGATTTCCGCAGCGGAGAATGTTTCTGGGCTTCCAATTGCGACGCCCACCCGACGCGTCTGGAGCGCGGCCTGTATGGCGTGTCCAACGCCTCGCTCGACACGCCCTGGCCCAAGGTCAACGCCCTCAAACAGCATCTGCGCGATGCCACCAACTCGGCTGAATCACTCGATGCACTGACCGCGCAATTGTTCGACGCACTGGCCGACAAGGCGGCCGCGCCCGATGCGCTGCTGCCAGCCACCGGCGTCCCGCGTGAATGGGAAAAAGTCTTGTCTTCAGCCTTCATCCGTTCGCCCGATTCGAGCTATGGCACGCGCTGCTCGACGCTGGTGGTGACCGAGCGCGTCAACAAACGGCTGGTCACGCATGTGCTCGAGCGCAGCTTCAGCGCAGCCGGCGGCATGGCGCTGCTGCGGCGTTCCACGCTCAAGGACTGGCCGCCGCGCTACAGCGAAGATGCCCAGCCTGAAGCTGTGGCACAGCCCGTGGTGACAGAAAGCGAACTGACGTCCGAAGAAGCCGTGCCGGTGCGCAAGACCCGCGTTCGCAGCCTGCTCAAGCCAGAGACGCCGCGGCGCAAGCGCCAGTCTGCCGGCGCGCTCTGACTCTTTGTTCGGCGGCTGAACGGGCCTACAGCGCCCGCACCATCTCGATGTGCGGAATTCCCACTTCTTCGAACATCACGCCGCGCGGCACGAACCCGGCGCGGCTGTAGAACGGGGCGGCCGAGGTCTGTGCGTGCAGCACCGCTTCACGGTAACCGCGTTCGCGAGCGGCTTTCATCAACGCTTCAAGTACCGCACGGCCTACCCCGCTGCTGCGCATGGCTTGGCTGACCGCCATGCGACCGATCTTGGCGACACCCGGAACGTGTTCCAGCATGCGCCCCGTGGCCAGCGGCATTCCGAAACGGTTGTAGGCGACGGCATGGATGCATTGCGGATCGGGATCGGCTTCGTCCCATTCGCGGTCGGTCGGGATGCCTTGCTCCTCGATGAACACCGCGGTGCGGATTTCGTGCGCGTCGGTTCCCAGCGTGTCCCATCCGCCGACGCGGACCTCGACCATCGATTTGCCGGCTTCAAAAGCCTGCAGCAGCTCGCGCAGTTCATGCGGCACCGGCATGGAAGCGCGCCGTTGCGCATCCGCAAACACATAGACCAGTTCGGCGCTCACCAGCACCTGGTCCTGGCGGTAGGCCGCACAGTTGAAGACGATCGACGAGTTGCCCACGCGGCCGCAGCGCACACCCACGTCGAGCACGTCGTCGTACTGCGCAGCGCCTTCGCAGTCCAGCGTGGACTTGCGCACATACAGATCGCCGCCCAGGCGCTGCATGGTTTTTGCGTACGGCGCCGCCATCGCGCGCCAGTAGCCCGACATCGCGGTGTCGAAGTACATCATGTAGTTCGCGTTGAAAACGATCCCGTGGAAATCGACCTCGGACCAGCGCACGCGCAGGCGCTCCATGAACTTGAACTCGCTTCTCTTCATGTGCGGATAAAAATGAGGCTGGCCAGAGGCGGCGGAGACGGATCGATCGGAGTGTGCCAGAGCAGCCCGGAATGTATCCGTCAAGGCCGCGTGCACGACTGCAAAGCTGCTCGCCATGACAAGGTCGGCATTTGCCTTTGCC